>JAYWAX010000470.1:0-3941 GCA_043782125.1 Acetobacteraceae bacterium
TTTTGGTACCGCTGGTATGAACCGGCGGCCTGGGAATTGCGTTCGTAGCAAGACAACCCAAAGCCGCCAGATCAGGGCGGCTTTTTTTATGTCCGGGCACCCCGGAACATCGGAAATTCCCGCTCCGGACCTGGCGGTCTCTCACGGAACAGGAGACACCGATGCCCAGACACGATTTCGACGTCACATCCCAACCCGCGATGCCCCCGCCGCCGCTGCCGGTGCAAAGCGGAAGCCTCGCCAAACCGATCGAACCGGGACATAACCCCGCGCGAGGAGAAACCCGATGACCAGCACCTGGACCCCAAACACCTGGCGCGACCGCCCGATCCGCCAGGCGCCCGCTTACCCCGACACCGCGAAACTGCATGATATGGAGCGGAAGATCGGCAAATACCCGCCGCTGGTCTTCGCCGGCGAAGCCCGCCGCCTAAAAGAACAGCTCGCGCGCGTGTCGGAAGGCAAGGCCTTCGTGCTGCAAGGCGGCGATTGCGCGGAAAGCTTCTCCGATTTCACCGCCAACATCATCCGCGACCAGTTCCGCGTGTTGTTGCAAATGGCGGTGGTGCTGACCTTCGGCGCCTCGGTCCCCGTGGTGAAAATGGGCCGCATGGCCGGGCAATTCGCCAAACCGCGGTCCTCCGACAACGAAACGTTGGATGGCGTCACGCTGCCCAGTTATCGCGGCGATATTATCAATGGACCGGAATTCACGCCCGAGGCGCGCATTCCCGATCCCGCGCGCATGGAATTCGCTTATTTTCAGTCCGCCAGCACACTGAACCTGTTGCGTGCCTTCGCGTCCGGCGGTTACGCCGACCTGCACGAAGTCCATCGCTGGAACCTGGATTTCGTCGAAGCCTCGCCGCTGGCCGCGCAATACCGCGATCTCGCGCATCGCATCGATGAGACATTGTCGTTCATGACCGCCTGCGGCATGACCAGCGACACAACGCGAGACCTGCGCGAAACCGATTTCTACATCAGCCATGAAGCCCTGCTGCTGCCATACGAACAGGCGTTGACCCGGATCGATTCCACCACCGGCGAATGGTACGGCTGCTCCGCCCACTTCCTGTGGATCGGCGATCGCACCCGCCAGGCGGACGGCGCCCATATCGATTTCCTCCGCGGCGTGAAAAACCCCCTGGGCATGAAGGTCGGCCCAAGCCAGGAGCCCGCCGATCTGCTGCGCATCCTGGACATCCTCAATCCCGCGAACGAGGCCGGACGCATCACCCTGATCAGCCGCATGGGCGCGGACAAGGTGGCCGATAAACTGCCGCCGCTGGTGCGCGCTGTGGAAAAATCCGGACATAAGGTGGTCTGGCTGTGCGATCCCATGCACGGCAATACCATCAGCACGGCCGCGAAGTTGAAGACTCGTAACTTTGACGAAATCCTCCGCGAAGTCCGCAGTTTCTTCGACGTCCATCAATCCCACAACACCTGGGCCGGCGGTGTCCACATCGAAATGACCGGTCAGAACGTGACCGAATGTACTGGTGGAGCCCGGCATTTGTCGGAAACCGACCTTTCCGAGCGGTACGAAACGTTCTGCGATCCCCGTTTGAACGCGGAACAATCGCTGGAACTCGCATTCCTGGTCGCTGCGGAACTGAAACGCCGGCGCGCCCCCGCGGCGCCCGTCGCAATGGCGGCACAGTAAACCCATGACGGGCGGCAATGCACGCGGCGCCATCGGCGCGGACATCGCCGCCCGTACCGACAGCTATTTCACCCGGACCCGGAAAATCGTCGAACGCTTCGGCGATAAACCGGTTGTCTACGCCGTGTTCCTGCGCCGCCCGGTCCTGTGCGCGCCAAAACTCATGCGCGACTGGATCGCGGCCGCGGCGGCCGAACGCGGCATCGCCATCGACGTGACGGTGACACACGAAGATGGCCAGGAAGTCGCGGCCAATGAACCCCTGGCCTATATCGCCGGCAGCCTGCGGCATTTGTCGGAAATGGAAACGATCCTGCTGCAAAAAATCGGACCCGTTTGCGTTGCCGCGCATAACGCCTGGACCATGTGCCGCGCACTCCCAAATTCCGCCTTTCTGGCGATGGACGCGCGACACTGCGCGGGCGCGGAAATGCAGGACATGATGGCCTATGCCTGCGCCGTCGGCAGCGCCGCCGCGAAACAACAAGGCGCGACAGGTTTCATCGGCAACGCCAACGACGCCACGGCGCATTGGTTCGGCAACGCCAAAGGCTTCGGCACCATGCCGCATTCGCTGATCGGTTACGCCGGAAGCACGCTCCGCGCCGCCGAAATGTTCTGCGAAACCTTCCCGGACGAGCCGATGACCGTCCTCGCCGATTATTTCGGACACGAAATCGCCGACGCGCTGGCCGTCTGCGCCCGCTTCCCCGATCTGGTGGAGGCCGGAAAACTGTCGTTCCGGCTGGACACCCACAACGGCCGGTACCTGGAAGGACTCGACGCCACCTCCAGCGCCGCGGTCCTGGAACGCCACGCCCCCGGTGTGCTGCGGGCGGACACGAACGCGTCGGATGCACGTCATTTGGCGGGACCCGGCGTCTCCGCCGCAGCGATCTGGCGGATGCGCGACGCGCTGAACGAGGCCGGGTATGGCAAAGCCCGGATCGTCGCGTCCTCCGGCTTCGGACCCGAAAAATGCCGGGCCGTGGGCGCGGCAGGCGCCCCGATCGACGTCGTGGGAACCGGCGGCTTTATCCCCGATGCCTGGTCCGAAACCTATGCCACCGCCGATATCGTCGAATACGACGCCACCCCAAGGGTCAAACTGGGCCGCGAGTTCCTTCTACGCCGCACCGGTCACAATCCCTGAGCCCGCCCGTCGGCGGCGCAACCATCGCAGGCCGAAAATCCCCAATGCCAGCAGCGACAAAGCGGACGGCTCGGGTGCCGCCGTACTGAACGCAACGGACAGGCCGCATTGCCCGCCATTATTATTCAGATGATTGGTTCCTGGACTTGGGTCGTTGATCCATTGCTGCTGCAATAAATATTTATCGCCGTTCAACACCACGTTGTAATTGGCGCCCCCCACAGAATTGGTGGCGCCGAACCGGAAATTGCACATATCGGAATTTTCGAAGCCACCGGTATTGCCATTGCCCTGTGGGCTGAAGCTGTCCCACCAGGAAAACCCGGTGGGGTCGGTGATCGTTTCGATCAATTCATGGGCGATGACGCTGGCCATGGCATCGGCGGCAAAATTGCCGTTAATGCCCGCGCTGCGCTGAACCGAGGCATCGCAGCCGCTGCCAAACCCGGCCGGCGCGCCAATGAACCCAAACTGTGTCGCGAGGACACTGCCGGAACTGGTTGTGTTATGCCACCCGCAAAACTGCGTCCCGAAACCGGAAACGGAAATCGATGGCGCGGTCAAAACAAAATACAACGCGTTCGGATCGGTCAGCCCGTGCGTCCCGATCACCGCTGCTACGATCGACTGAATCGACGCCGTCCCCGTCGCGCCGACCGTGCCATCCAACGACGCACCTTTCCACAAGGTGGCGGAACTGGACGAGTCGATGAAGTAATTTCCGCTCATGTTCGTCGTTTCCGTGGGAACCTGAGACGTGGCGGGCGAAACAAACGAACTCAGCGTATGCATGTATGTCGAGCCGTTGAGATCGTCGATCAGCCGCGGCAAAATCGCGGTCGCGGTATTACCGGTCCAGGCGCCGTACCAAATGAAATTCATGTCCACGGGAACCGTCGGCACCGGCCCGCCATCATACACGGGCGAGGCCTCCGCCACGCCGATGCCTCCGCAGTACAGCGCGGCCAAAGCCAACCCGGCCAACGCGCGCATTCGGCGAGTGTCTCGAAATGTCGTGCGCCCCCGCGATCGCGATGTTCGAAAACGAGAGACGGCCCGTCAACCGGCGTTTGCCGCGCGAGTCAATGGTGGACCAACGGTTTCAAAGGGCGGGCGCCG
>JAYWAX010000471.1:0-10881 GCA_043782125.1 Acetobacteraceae bacterium
TTCAGATGCGTGGTGTTATGCTGGTACTCCTCGAAGGTGGAGTGGCTGATCTTCTGGTTATGCGGATCGTCCTGGAACTTGCACGCGGCCAGGGCCACGGTCGCCATGTATTTCCGCCGATCCGCGCCCGAAGCCAGATAGGCGCTGGCCACCGCCGTCGAGCGGGCGATGTCGAAGGCGAGAATCGCCTCGTCCAGTTCCACGAGCAACGACTCCGGATCGCGATTGGCGAGGTCGAAGCCGCCCAGCTCGCTTTCGATCACCGAATGGGTCCATTTGTTCGTCCGCGCGGAATCGCTGACGAAGTTGGCCATCAGATAAATCACGCGTGCCGCGTAGGGGCTTTGAGTTGTCCGGAGCCAGAAGTTTCCGGTGTTACAGTAGTCGAACGGGTGCTGGCCGTCGGTGAAGGACCGCGGCACGGTATTGCGCAGAATCAACTCGGCGGCGCCGATCTGGATTGTATCGCCAAGCGACCGCAGCGAGATGCCGCTTTTCAGATGCGCGGTCACCTCGTCGAACACCGTCGCCTGATCGGCGGTCATCAGCATATCGACGAAGGCCTCGACCTGCTTCGGGGACAGCGGAGTCTGGTTGGTCTGAGGCAGGCTTTTGCCAACGTCGGGGAACGCATTGGTCAGCATCACGCAAATATAGTCATACATCGAGTAGTAAACGGGCCCGACCGCCATATCGGGGACGCCCATGTAAAACACGCCCTGCGCCCGTTCCCAGCCGACGAAATCGGCGAGGCCGACGATCGCCCTGGCCCGTAGCGCCTTGTGCCCGGTGTTGCGCGCCTTGCGCCCGGCGATCGTTTCCTGCACGTCGATCAAGCCGAGAAACATGATCTGATCGCGCAATAATTGCCGCGTCGTCTCATCCGCCGCGAGGTCGAGGAACAGGCCGTAGGACCGATCGACCTCGGCCCCCATCGTCGCCAGCATGTGGGCATGAAGGCGTTCCTCCGGCGTCCCGCCTTCGCGGATCGGCGCAACATCGCGGTTCCACACCACGGGGCCGTACTCCGGCGGCGGCACATTCAGGCCTTTCATCGTGGCGTAGCGGCCGGGGTAACGGCCAAGCAACTGGTTCCAGATGTCGAGACCGGCGGGAATGTAATAGACGCTCTGCAACATCGGCAGCAGCTTGTATTCGTCGGGCAGATAAGGGGCCAGGTCGGCGGAGGTCCGTAAGCCCAGAATGGTGTGATCGTTGTTGACGAGAATGATCTGGCCGTCTTTGAAATTGATGTGGTTGGGCACCTGGATGAACGGCGCCTCGGCGGCGGCGACGACGCTGACGGCTTCGTTGACCGAGCGGCCCTCGGCGGTCACCATTTTGTGGAACAGGCCCGCGGTGCGCGGCTGATCCCGCTCCAGGATCGCCGAGGTCAGGGCGTCGAACGCTTTGTCGTTGCGCAGTGTCGCGAGATCGAGCGGCATGACGTTACTCCTTCTTCGTTGATGGAAGCCTACGCCTGGTTCGGCCAAAGGGTAAAGTCTCGCAGCCGGCGGGTTCGGGCCGCGGCGGGTGGATTGCCGTTTGTCTCGTATTTCGATCGCGACTGTATGGCGTTGGCAAGGTTCGACGCTGTTCCGGACGCGTCGCGATAGCGTGAAATCGACGCCTGTGCGTCAAACCGGGCGCATTCGCGCGCCTCCTTTACAGGGACAACGGCGATTGATTACGATTTGTCCGCCGGCCGCACTCATTCCGATATCCGGCCGATAAAGGAGCGAAGGAACGATGCGAAAGCGTATTTGGACGATGGCGCTGGCCGTCATGGGACTGCTCACCGTTCTCTCGTCCCGGCCAGCGGCGGCCGAGGACATGACGTGGACGATGACCAGCACGTACGATTACAAAGTCAGCCTGGCGTTTTATTCGCAGAGCGGGAACCGCGTCTGGCCGGGCGGCGGCGAGGTTTACGTGCTGAATGATTCGCGTGCGCACCGGTTCACGCTGGCATGCCGTCCCGGCGAAACGATTTGCTACGGGGCCTGGCCGACCGGCGGGGCATCGTCGAAATACTGGGGCGTCGGGCGCGATAACGCGCAACGTTGCCGGACCTGCTGTTACGTCTGCGGCGAAGCCAATCCGACGCGCGAACTGACCGACTGAGCCCGGCGGGCGGCGGACTCAGCGTCCGCCGAAGCCAAGGAACCCAGCCGCAGGAATGGGACTGCCGCCGTATCCCGAGGAATAGCGCGGCACGGCCACCACCGGTTCTTCCGCTGGGCCGCGCTGCGTAACGGTGGCGATGCGGCGCCTCGGCTCGGAAGCCGCCGGTGTCGCAAGCGGTATCTCCCGCCGGTCGGCGTCGCGCCGCGTCCCGGGATCGTCGGTCCGGATCGACAGCAGATAAAACGAAATATCGTTCCGTCCGAGATCGACCGACAGATCGAGCGCGGTCAGGCCAAGTTCGTTCACGGTCTCTGTCCGCGCGCCGCGATTGACCGCGTCGCGCGCCGTCGCGATGTCGCCCCGGTTGACAGCGTCGAACAGCGCTTCGGTTGGCGTCATGGTTGCCACGGGCTGGGTCGGCGCCGCCGCTTCTCCGGGCGTTTTCGTGCCGGGCAGTACCGGCGGCGCGGCTTGCGGCTTCGCCGGCGCGGCCTCCCGTCCCAGGCCACGCGCCATACCCGTTCCGCCGGGACCCGTGGTCTGCGCGAAACCGGGTGCCGCGCCGAACAGCGCTATGCCCAAAGGGACGGCCAATCCGATGGCCAGGAGCCGGGTCACCGCCACGCGCATGTCATTCTCCTGCAATCCAAATGTTCCGGACGCCTACATGCGTCCGGCGGTGTCCGCGAACAAGCGGGGACAGCGAAATGGCCGTCGAATGACGCGCGCCGTTTACCACCCGTTCATGCGCGGCCATACCGCCACGACTTCGTCGGTGCCATCGATCACGTAATACCGGTCGTGCGCGGCGGCGGTCAGGCAGGCGTGATTGGGCAGAATCCGCAGTTTCGTGCCGACCGGGGTTTCCATGGGGCTGTTCGGGTCCAACTCGACGACGCCGTGTTCCTGATAGGCCTTGCGAACGATGGAGTCGCCAAGCGCCAGCTCGCCCCTGATGTCCTGGACCAGACCGAAGCCGTAATCGGTTGGGGCGGCTTCGGTGCTGCGGTCCTTCGACAACGCCAGCGCGCCCGCGTCGATCAGCAGCCGTCCGCCGGGCCGGCCGATGACACTTGTCAGCACGGTCACCGCGATGGTGTCGCGGCCGTGAGTTTCGATCTCTGCCTGGAACAAATCTCCCAGCATGTAGACGCCGGCGCGAAATTCGGTCAGCCCGGTCATGGTTTCGGCGTGCCGCCCGGTCGGGGAACTGCCCGCCGACACGATCGCGATCTTGTGCCCCTCGGCGCGCAGGCGCTGCGCGGCATAGACGACATGGCTGCGCTCCAACTCGGCGATCTGGGCAATTTCGGCGACGCTGCGGCCCTGATAGGAATGGCCCGCATGGGTCATGACCCCGACGAGGCGCGGCCCAAGCCGATCGGCGAGTTCGGAGATCAGGTCTTCGGAAACCAGGACGCCGCCGCGCTGCTCGCCGCAGTCGATTTCGATCAGGGCCTTGAACTCGGCGGGATGCGCGGCGATGGCGTCGGCAGCCAGGGGATCGTCGGTAATGACGGTCACATCGGCGCCCGCGGCGTTGAGGCGTGCAACCTGATCGAGTTTCGCGGGCGTGATGCCCACGGCGTAAAGGATGTCCTTGATCCCGTGGCTGGCGAAATACTCGGCTTCGGCCAGCGTGGAAACGGTGATGCCGCCGGGTTGCCCCTCCAGCGCCATGCGCGCGACGTCAATCGACTTCGCGGTTTTCATGTGCGGGCGCAGCGGCACCTTATGGCGGGCCAGGATCCCCGCCATGGCGCGGATATTGCCCTGAAGCTTCTGGCGGTCGAGGACCAGGCACGGGGTCGGCAGATCGGCGAGTCTCATGAAACTTGTGCCCCGGAGGAGAAGGTGGCGCTGTCGTCGAGGGGGATGACCGGGCGCGGCATGTGGCGCCAGGCGAAGCGCGACAGCACCGGGCTGGTCAGGCCGGGGGCATCGACCTCCACCACATCCTCGTGACGGAAGAATTCGTCGAAGCCGCCACGGAAATGGCCTCGGGATTTGACCACAACCACGCGGGCGGCGGCGATATCCAGGCCGAACATTTCGAAGAACACGGGGTCGGCGCATTGCACGCGATTGCCGATGACGACCACGGTCAGGCCGCCAATTTTCAATGCCGCGCTCAGGCCAATGTCGAGCGTGTTATTGGCGTAGATGCCCCGGCGGCCGCGGACCGGCTGGTCGCGCAGACCGGCGACGGTGGCCTCCACGGTGAAGGGCTTGCTGAATTCGTCGCCGCCCTCCCGATTGAAAGCCGCCGAAAATGTCGCGCCGATGCCGCGCGCGTGCGCCTCGGCGGCGAGCGCCGGATCGTAGATCACTCCGACGAGACCGTCCTTGACGCCCGCGTCGAGGAAATTTCGAAGAATCCACATCGTGTTGCCGCGACCGCCGCCACCGGGATTGTCGGCGACATCGGCGAAGACCAAGGCGTGGCGGGCCGGGTCCTCGGTGCCTTTCGCGCGGGCCGTCGCGTCGTCCAGGCTGGTCAGCTCCGGTTTGAACCGGTCGCGCCGCGCCCATCCGGCGTCGGCGACCTCCCGCGCAAGTCCGTCGGCGGCTTCCTGATCTGTCGCGGTGACGACGACGGTCAGGCCGTTGAAAGGTGTGTCGCCATAAGCGAAGCCGCCCATGACCGAGACATTCAGGACGCGCCCGTCGTACGGCGCTTCCCGCATTCGTTGTTGGCCCAGGTCGATCAGCTCGCCATAGGGGCGGGCATGGGCGTCCTTGCCGGTCAGCAGGGTCACGGTCGGCGGCACGATCGGCAGGCGGATGCGCGCCAAAAATGTCTTGGTGCCCGAGATCAGGCGGCGCAGAATCTGGGCTGCCTCGGCGCCGCGTTCCCGCATGTCGAGGTGGGGGTTGGTGCGATACCCGATAAAGGCGTTCACCAGATCGACATTCGCCGGGGAAACGTTGGCGTGCAGATCGTAGGTCGCGACCACCGGCACCGAATCGCCGGCGATCTCGCGGACAAGGGCCAGCAACGTGCCCTCCGGATCATGGTCGCCTGTGGTCAGGCCCGCGCCGTGCAGCACGCAGTAGACCCCGTCCAGCTTCCCCGCCTTGCGCAGATCGGTTTTCCACTGCGTCAGCATCCGGTCGAAGAACTCCTGCGACACCGGACCGTTCGGTTCCGCCATCGCCAGCAGGCCCGGCACCGGGTCCCACGCGCCCGCCGCGTCCATATCCGCGACAAAACCCGGCATCTCCCCCAGCATCATCGGCGCGGCCGAACGGGCATTGGTCAGCATCGCCTCGCCGCCCAGAAGGGTGCGGGCACGGAAATCGGTTTCGTGCGCGGTGGGCGCGAAGCGGTTGCACTCGATGGAAAAGCCCAGAAGGGCGATGCGCGGGCCGGTCATGCCGAAATTCCCATACGCTCGGCGATTCGCCCGGTCGCTTTCAAGCCGCTGCCCGTCATGACCAGCACGGTGGTGTCCTCTTTTCCGATTGTTCCGTTCGCCAGCAGCGCCCCAAATCCCGCCGCGACCTGCGCCGAGGTCGGCTCGACATAGATTCCTTGCCGCGCGAGTTCGAACAAGGCGGATTCGATGCTGTCCTCGGACACAAGTACAGCGCCGCCACGGCTCGCGCGCAAGGCCTGGACGACTTCAGGCAGGCGGATCGGTTGGGCGATCGCGGTGCCCTCGGCGATCGTGGGTTCGACGGGGCCAGGGACGGCGGTGTCCGAACCCGCGAGGAAGGCCGCGGCGATCGGTCCGCAATTGGCGGGCTGAACCGCGAACAGGCGCGGCAGGCGGTCGATTTCTCCGGCGCGCAGCAATTCCGCAAAACCGAGGGCGCAACCCAGGATGTTAGAGCCCGCGCCGCACGGGACGACGATATTGTCAGGGACGCGAAAACCCAGATCCTCCCAGAGTTCGTAAGCGAGGGTTTTGGTGCCGTGCAGGAAGAAGGGGTGCCAATTATGGCTGGCGTAGAAAATATTCGCGGCCTCCCGGACCGCTGCCTCGGCGGTGTCCTGGCGCGAACCGGGGATCAGCCGGATATCCGCACCATATGCGCGCATCTGCACCGTCTTGCCTGGGCTGGTAGAGGCCGGGGTCATGATCGTCGCCCGCATCCCGCCCGCCGCCGCATACGCCGCGACCGCCGCGCCGCCATTCCCCGAGCTGTCTTCCAGCACATGCTCGATGCCCTGCGCTTTCAGCAAAGAGAGCATCACGCTGGCGCCCCGGTCCTTAAAGCTGCCGGTCGGGTTCATCCAGTCGCATTTCAGCAGTGCCTGCACGCCATGAAGCAGACGCGGGATGAGGGGAGTCGTGCCCTCGCCCAGAGTGATGGGCGTGGAGATGGGGAAGGGAAACGCCGCGCGGTAACGCCAGATGCTTTTTATCGCGGGGTCGATCTGGCTCCTTGTCAGGCCGGGCAGCGGCGTGAGGAACAAGGGGGCCAGGCCCTCGCCGCACCAGCGGGGGATGTCGAGCGGGTAGGTCTGGCCTGTGCGAGGGTCGAGATAGGCGGCGTTGCGCATGGGAACCTGTGCGATCGAAAGAAGAGGCGATCCTTACAGCAAACCGGATATCCGCGACATGCCGGCGCCATTCGGGCGGCTGGACCTGGCCTGAAAGCGGCGGCAGGCATCGTTTTCGGCGGACCGGCACCGCTCGGCCGGGCCACGACGGGAAGCCGGCTGTGCCTGAACTGGCGGGACATTTCAGTCCTGGCTCTGCCGTTTATGCCCGGCATGGCGGGGTCAGCCGATTTCGCGGCTCGGTTACCGCGATTTCCCGACGGTTCTGTTCCTCGGATTTGGCAAGCGCCTGGAAATGCGCCACCATCCGCTGACGCGAAAATCCACAATGGTGCCGCGACAGGGAGAAAAATACGATGTCCAGAATATGGGCCTTCGCGTTGGCATGTCTGCTGATGTCGGCGGGCGCGACGCGCGCCGAGGATACGATCAGAATAGGGTACACAGAAGTGTTGTCGGGGGTGTTCGCGCAGGTTGGCGACCAGGGAATTAAGTCGATTCAATTCGCGATCGACCAGGTCAACGCGCGCGGCGGGGTGCTCGGCAAGAAGCTGGAACTGGTCGCCTACGACAATAAAGGTCAGCCGGCGGAAGCCCTGATCATGTTGCAGAAAATGGTCGATGAGAACCTGTCGATCGTGATGAATTGCGGCCCGTCGAATATCGGCGCGGCGTTGATCCCCGCTGTCGAAAAAAACAACCAGCGCGACCCCAACCATCGGATCGTGCTGGTGAATTGCGGGGCTCTGGCGCCAGAACTGACGAACGACCTTTGCAGCTTCTGGCACTTCCGAACCGCGGGCCATGCCGGTATGCAGGCGGAAATCATGGTGCGCGCCCTGCCGAAAACCGTGACCAAGGTTTACATGATCAACCAGGATTACCTGTTCGGTCAGTCGGCGCATCGGGACCTGAAGGTGTTTCTCGCGAAAATGCGTCCCGATATTCAGATTGTCGGCGAAGACATGATCCCCCTGGGCAAGGTCAAGGACTTCTCGTCCTATGTGGCCAAGATCAAAAGCTCGGGCGCCAACGCGCTGTTGACGGGCAACTGGGGCGCCGATCTCACCTTGCTGATCAAGGCGGGGATGGATTCGGACCTGCCGGTCGAATATCACACCATGCTGGGACATCTGGCCGGAACGCCCACGGCGATCGGCCCAGGTGGCAACGGACGGGTGCATTCGGTACTGTCGTTCCATGAAAATCTGGGCATCGAGAAGAACGATCCGAAAATCAATGCGATGGTTGAATCGTTCCGGTCGAAATTCGACTTCGACTTCATCTTCGGCGATCGCTATGCCGCCGTGCAGTTGATCGCGGAGGCCATTAAAAAGGCGGGATCGACCGATGCGATGAAGGTCGCCCTGGCGATGGAAAATCTGTCGATCACCGACGCCGCCGGCGACACGGCAACCATGCGCGCCGAGGACCATCAGATTCAAATGACCTATTACGGCGCCGTCTTCACCAAAGGACAAAAATACGATTCCGAAAAGACCGGCCTTGGCTGGAAAACGTCGGCCCTGGTCAAGGCCGCCGATACGGCCCAACCGACCACCTGTAAAATGAAACGCCCCGCGAGCTGACGAACAGAAAGCCGGCCGATGCGGTCCTGGATTTATCGCGGGCGTGGCTGTCACGTCCGCCAGGCCCGCGTCGGTTTGGGCGGCCGCCGGTAAGGATAAAGCGGCCGGCGCGGTATAACGAGCCACGTAAAAACGCGCCGCAGTCCGCCCTGTCAGCAGGCAGGTCTCGGCGTGTGGCGCGCGAACCTGCAAAACTGCCGCCTTTATATGTCCATGCGCGCATAGCGCCGGACCACCCCGCGAAAAATCGCCGCGCCATTGACGATCACGGGCTCGGGCTTTGGCTCCGGTCCCAGATAAACCCGTCGAGTCAAAGCCCGCCGCGCGTCGGCCGCCAGGTCCCCAAACGCGACCGCCACAAGGCCGCCCGCGATCAATATCCGGGCCACCCGCGCCCGGGGCAACGCCGCGCCCGCCAGCGCCAGCGAAACAGCCGCGCCCGGCGCCAGATCGACGGGGGCGTCGAAGGCGATCAATGCGCCGCTCAACGACAGGTTTTCGGTTCGCCCGAAGAATGTCGTTCCGCCCACCGTCAGTTCCACGGCTTCCCGGATCGCGAACCGCTGATTTCGCCTGCGATACGGCAATTCGAAACAGGTCAGCAGCGCCACGCCCAATGTCGCGAGGTCCAGCAACGTCCAGGCCAGAGCCGCCAACGCCTCGTCCGGGCCCATCCGGCCGGGACGCGGCGTCAAGGCGGCGTAGGCGATCGCGACGAGCGTACCAAGGACGATTGCCGACAGGACGGCGCAGGTCGGCCAGTCCACACGCCGCCGGATCGCGTCCTCGCCCTTCGCGGTCACTGGCAGTATGCGCACGAGGGATTCGCCGAAGGGTTTGATCAGCGACGTCAGGGTTGTCGGCAGTAACTCCACCGCCATGAACAGTTGAAACGCGGGGGACACGACGGGGATCCAACGGCGCTCTCCCAACGATAGCAGCGCCAACCAGATAGAGGCCATCAGCAGCATCGGCATCGCGACGATTTCGTCCGGGGGCGCGTGGGAAAACAACTGCGGGCCGAACAGCCAGACCAGCGCGGGCAGGATTGAATACCATAACGGCATGAACGCGCCGAGAACCCAATAACTCTGCGAAAACAGCAAACGCTGGACCATGGTGAAGCCGGGCGCGAAGGGACCATGGCGCGTGAACAGAATTTGCAAACTGCCGCGGCACCAGCGATTGCGCTGATCGTGCAGAGTCGTCACGGATTCCGGCGCGAGGCCGGTACTCAGTTGCTCGTCGAGAAAGATCGTGCGCCAGCCATGCTGCCATAGCTTCATGCTGGTGATCTGGTCTTCGATATCGCCCTGCGTGGCGAAGCCGCCAACCTGTTCCAGCGCCGCGCGGCGCAGCATGGCGGACGTACCGCAATAAAACGCGGCATCCCAGGCATCGCGTGCGGGTTGCATGATTTTGTAGAACAGGTCCAGATCGTCGGACAGCGCGTTGTGCAACAGCAAATTGTTCCGGAACGGTTCCGGATTGTGAAACACCTGCGGCGATTGCACGATCGCCACGTTCTGTTCGTCGAAGAACCCGATCATGCGCCGAATCGCCTGTGCGGCCGGAATGAAATCCGCGTCCAACGACAGAATGAACGGCGACGAGGTTCTGGCCAGGGCGTTGTTGTGATTGCCAGCCTTACGGTGCAGATTATTGGCGCGGGTCACGTAATGAACGCCCATCTCCGCGCAGGCCTCCGCCAGCCAGGCGCGGCGCCCGTCATCCAGCACATGGATGTGTAGCCGTTCCCCCGGCCAATCCAGATCCAACGCGCCGATCAGGGTTTTTTCCAGGACGTCCCAATCTTCGTTATATGTTGCGATCCACACATCGACGTCCGGCAACGTCGCCGGATCGGCAGCGGCGACGGCGCGGGCGCGACGGTCCGCCTCCGCCCGCCGGTCGCGAAAGCGGCTCAGCAATCCCACGAAGACCAGGAAGTCCAGCAAGCCGATGACATCCACCGCGCTGAACACATAAAGCGCCGCTCCCCCCTGACCGGCAGCGGCGGCGGCGATCGCACCGGACACGCGCCAGACAATGAAAAGGACTGTGACGGCTGCCGCCGTGCCCGCAATCGCCGCGCGCCAGGGTTGCTGGCGCGACGGGGCGAACATCGTCAGGCCCAACAGCCCGACGGCGCCGAACGCCATCGCGGGAATGAACAATCCGGAGAGGAAACCGCCCAACGCCGTCAGGCTCGCGAACGGGTCAATGGAAACGCACGATCGCGGGCTGCCCAGCCGGGCACCGCCCACCGGCGGCGAGGGACGCGGCATCGATATCGACGATCGCCGTCAGGGTTTGCCGGTTGTCGCGATCCGCCAAGGGGATGGCGCGCGACGGGTCCAATGCCATCGCCGTATCCCGCAGCGCGCGAATTTTGCCGTCCAACGCCAATCCCGACCCGTAAAGCTCCACGCGCACGGCGTCTCCCGCCCTCGGCGTCGCGAACCAGCCCGGCGCGACCGTGGCCTCCACGTATAACGATGTGCAATCCATCACATCGGCCAGCGGATTCCCGCGCAGAACGTCGGTGCCGGGGGCGACATAAACGGCCGTGACGATCCCGCCGGCCGCAGAGGGCACCGCGACCTCGCGCAGCGCTTCGACATGGGCGGTTTCGGCGGTCAGCGCCACTTCCAG
>JAYWAX010000472.1:0-10880 GCA_043782125.1 Acetobacteraceae bacterium
GCGCGAGGAGTCAACGCATGATCGACATCCAGGCCTTGCAAGGCTGCCGCGTTCTGGATATCGCGACATTCCTCGCGGGCCCCTTCGCGGCGACCCAACTTGGCGAATTCGGCGCCGATGTCATCAAAATCGAACTCCCAGGCATTGGCGACGCGACCCGCCGCTTCGGCACGATGACGGAATGCGGGGATTCGCTGCCGTGGTTGTCCGAATCCCGCAATAAAAAATGCATAACGCTGGATTTAAGAAAACCGGACGGCGTGTCGTTGCTGAAACGTCTGGTCGCGCAATCCGACGTCCTGATCGAAAACTTTCAGCCCGGTACGATGGAACGCTGGGGCCTTGGCTGGGACGTGCTGCACGCGGTCAATCCGCGCCTGATCATGGTCCGCATCTCCGGCTACGGTCAGACCGGTCCTTATAAAGACCGGCCCGGTTTTGGACGTATCGGCAACGCTTTTGGGGGGCTGTCCTTCCTCGCCGGTTACCCCGACCGCGCGCCGGTGACGCCGGGGTCCGCGACCATTCCAGATTATATGGCAGGCCTTTACGGCGCACTTGGGACGTTGTTGGCTTTACAGGCGCGCGAAAAGACAGGTGAAGGCCAGTTTGTCGATATCGGCCTTTACGAGCCCATTTTTCGTATTCTCGATGAGCTCGCCCCCGCCTTCGCGTATAAAGGCTATGTCCGCCAGCGCATGGGACCGGGCACTGTCAATGTCGTGCCGCACAGCCATTACCCCACCAAGGATAGTCGCTGGATCGCCATCGCCTGCACCAACGACAAAATATTTGGGCGTCTTGCCGAGGCGATGAACCGCCCGGAGCTCGCGGGCGGCGATCGTTGGGGCACCCTGGCCGCGCGCGAACGCGATCGCGCCGTTGTCGATGAAACCGTGGCCGCCTGGACTGCCGCGCACAACCGCTCCGATCTTCTCGAGATATGCGCGACTTCCCAGGTTCCCGCAGGACCTGTCTATTCAATCGATGAGATTTTCGACGACCCGCATTACGCCGCGCGCGAAAACATTTTGCGGATGAACGATCCACGCATGGGCGAACTCGCGGTGCCCAATCTGGTACCGAAACTCAGCGCGACTCCCGGAAAGGTCAATTTTCTGGGTTCCGCACTGGGCGCCCATAACGATGAAATTTATCGCGATCTGCTGGGGCTGAGCGATACCGATTTGCAACGGCTTAAGGACGCCGCGGTCATCTGACCGCGGCGTTCGCCTTAAACATTACAAATTCGCACCCGCCGTCGCGAAGCGTTCCACGGTCTTCATGTAAACGCCGATGTCCCGATCGTCGGGCGCCGCCATGACGTGCTGGATGCCCGCCGCTTTGTAAGCCGCCAGCGCAGATCGCGTGTCATCGACGTTCGTTTCGTTGATATTAATCCGGATCGAAATCGTGAAGTCGTTTCCGGGGCGTACGTCCCGGAACCTTTTCACCACATCCCCTGCTGCTTCTGGCCGCACCCGGCTGCCATGCCATCCGTCAAGCCGCAACGCGCGCGCGATCGCCGCGTCGGACGACCCGCCAATCCAGATCGGGATCGGCTTTACCGGTTGCGGCTGCGTCCGCATATCCTCGATGATCGACGGAATATATTTCGATGTGAACGTGACGGGGTCCTGTGTCCACACTGCTTTCATCATCGCGATGCCCTCGTCCATCCGCCGCCCGCGTTCCTTGAACGGCACACCCAGCGCGTCGAATTCTGCTTCGAGCCAGCCGACGCCACCGCCCAATATCAGACGTCCCTTCGACAAGTTCTGCAACGTCGCCAATTCTTTCGCCAGCGGCAGAGGATGGCGCAACGGCAACACCAGCACGGATGTTCCCAAACGCACGCGTTCCGTGCAGGCGGCGGCCCAGGTGAGAGTGAGGATTGGGTCCCAGAAATTCGGGGAGGGCGGGTAACTTCCGGATTTCGGAACGATAATATGTTCGCTGACCCAAACGTCGTGAAAACCCAGTTGCTCGGCCTGAATTGCGCAAGCGCGGATATTCTCTGGGCTTGCTTTACGCCCGATATGCGGAAGATGAACGCCAAGTTCCATGGGAGTTTCCTTTTCTTATGCCGCGCGTGAATCCTCAAGGATCATGGCGGACGCTTTTTCCGCGATCATGATGGTGGGCGCGTTGGTATTGCCCGCGACGATGACCGGCATAATAGAGGCATCGACGACGCGCAGGCCCAGGAGGCCGTGTACCCGCAATCGGGGATCGACCACTGCCATCGGCCCCTGGCCCATTCCGCAGGTTCCGACGGGATGCAAATTCGACACGCCGCGCGCGCGCACGTCCTCGATCATGTCTTCTTCGGTGCGGATGTGGATACCCGGCTGTGTTTCCTCAACCAGCAACTGCTGCATGGCGTGCTGGCGGACGATATGCCGCGCGAGGCGCATGCCATGCAGCATCGTCTGCATGTCGTAATCCGACTTCATGAAATTGAAATGAATCTTTGGCGGCGCGAAGGGATCCGCCGAACCAAGCCGCACGGTGCCGCGTCCGTCCGGACGGAGGTGAACCGGGCTGATCGAAATACCGGGATGCGGATGGGACAGAATCCCGTCGCGCGTGCGCTCGACCGTGCTCCACGCCGAAATGTTCATTTGCAGATCGGGCCGTTCGAACCGCGGATCGGTGCGCACCAGCGCGCCGACATACAAGCCATTTCCGGTCATGGGACCGTTGCGCAAAAACACATAGCGCGCGCCCGCGATCATCCGATCGATGAAGCTGTATTGCAACGAGTTCAACGACAGGTTTTTCGACAATTTATACGTGCAGAACGTGTTGAAGTGATCCTGCAAATTCGACCCGACGCCGGGCAGATGGTGAACCACGTCCACGCCGATGCCGCGAAGATGGTCTTGTGGACCGATGCCGGACAATTGCAATAAATGCGGAGAGCCGAAGGCACCGCCCGAAACAATCACTTCGCCCCGCGCGCGCGCCGTCTTGGTTCCGGCCGGCGTTTTGTATTCGACTCCAACGGCGCGTCCGTTCTCGACCAGGATTTTCGTCGCGTAAGCCCGAATTTCGATCGACAAATTGGGCCGTCCGCGCGCGGGATTGAGATAGGCGGCCGCCGTGCTCCAGCGCCGCTTGTTATTTGTCGTGGTCTGATAATACCCGCAACCTTCCTGCGTCGCGCCGTTGAAATCCGGATTATACGGAATGCCCGCCTGCTTGCAGGCCTCGACCAGCGCCTTGGCGATTTCCCATTCGTAGGGCTGATCGGAAACGCGTAACGGGCCGCCAGAGCCATGAAAATCGTCGGCGCCGCGTTCGTTGTCCTCGGCCTTGCGAAAATAGGGCAGGACAGAATCGTAATCCCAGCCTTCGTTGCCGAGTTGCCGCCATTGATCGTAATCGGCGGCGTGTCCGCGCATGTAGATCATGCCGTTGATGGAACTTGTGCCGCCCAATACTTTTCCACGCGGCTGATACATGGTGCGCCCGTTCAGCCGTTCTTCGGGCTCGCTCTCGAACATCCAGTTCACGCGGGGATCGACAAAGGTTTTCGCGTAGCCCATGGGCACATGGATCCAGAAACTGGAATCCTTGCCGCCGGCTTCCAGCAGCAACACCTTGTGTTTGCCGTTTTCCGACAGGCGGTTGGCCAGCACGCAGCCGGCCGAGCCAGCGCCCGTCACGATGTAATCGAATTCGTCAGACATTGGCGTCCTCCAGCATCATCGCGGCGCATTTTTCCCCGATCATGATCGTCGGGGCGTTGGTATTGCCCCCGACGACAACCGGCATGATCGAGGCATCGGCGACCCGCAACCCCTGGATACCATGCACCCGCAGCCGAGGATCGACCACCGTGTTCGGCCCATGTCCCATGGCGCAGGAACTGGTTGGATGCTGATTCGAAACGCCGGTCTGGCGGATATACGCGATCGTGGCCTCGTCGGATTGCGTCGCCACGCCCGGCGAAATTTCGTCCATGACATAAGGTTTCAGGGCGGGTTGCGCGGCAATGGTGCGGCACAGGCGAATAGCGGCCAGCAACGCGCGAACATCGTATTCGGTGCGGAGATAATCGAACAGAACCGCAGGCGGCGCCAGCGGATTGGCGCTTTGCAGGCGCACCGTCCCGCGCCCTTCTGGCCGCAGATGGACGGGCATCAGCGTGAAGCCGGGAAAGGGGTGCGGTTTCACCCGGGCGGAGCTGCGTTCCATCGTGCTCCATTCGAAAATGTTGATTTGCAAATCCGGCCGTTCCAGACGCGGATCGGACCGGGTGAAAGCGCCCGCGTGGATACCGTTGCTCGCCATCGGTCCGGTGCGGAACAGCGCGTAACGGAAGGCCGCGCTTATTTTCTTCGGCCACGAGTTTTCCAGATCGTTCAGTGTGATCGCCTTGGCGCAGCGCCAACTGAGCGTGGTGTTGAAATGGTCGTGCAGGTTTGCGCCCACCGCGGGCATATCCTTCACGATCGGAATGCCCATCTCCTGCAAATGCTCCGCTGGGCCAAGCCCCGACAATTGCAGCAATTGCGGAGAGCCGTAGGCGCCGCCCGACACCACCACTTCCTTCCGCGCCAACGCGGATTGCAACCCCTGCGCCGTGCGATATTCCACGCCCGTCGCGCGATCGTTCTCGATTGTCACCTTGGTCGCGTGCGCGCCGGTGACAATGCGCAGATTCGTCCGCCCGCGCGCGGGTTCCAGATAGGCTTTGGCTGCGCTCCAGCGCCGCCGTCTATTGGTCGTCGTCTGATAATATCCGCAACCTTCCTGCTGGGCTCCATTGAA
Source organism: Acetobacteraceae bacterium (assembly GCA_043782125.1). GTDB lineage: Bacteria > Pseudomonadota > Alphaproteobacteria > Acetobacterales > Acetobacteraceae > Rhodopila. The sequence continues at coordinate 4,780 of JAYWAX010000472.1, forward strand.
ATCGTCATTGCGCGCGATGCCCGCCTGTTCGCACGCGGCGAGTGCGGCTTCGGCCAGCTCGAATTTGGACGGTTGGTCGGAGACATGCAGGGGGCCGCCGACGCCGTGGAATTCGTCCTCTCCGCGCGCCTGGTTTTCGGCTTTCTTGAAAAAGGGCAGGACCGAATCCCAATCCCAGCCCTCGCACCCCCGCTGGCGCCATTCGTCGTAATCGCCGTGATTGCCGCGGATATAGACCATTCCGTTAATGGAACTGGAACCACCCAATGTCTTGCCGCGCGGCAGATACAATTGACGATTGTTCAACTGCGGTTGCGGCTGCGTTTCGAATTTCCAGTTAATCGCCGGATTGACATAGGTCCGGGCGAACCCCAGGGGAATATGAATCCAGGGATTGGTATCGGGTGGTCCCGCCTCCAGCAGCAAGACCGAAAAGCGTCCGTTCTCTGAAAGACGCGCCGCGATCGCGCAGCCGGCCGAGCCTGCGCCTGTCACGATATAATCGAAGCTTTCCACGCTCATGCCGCTGCCCTCGCCAACTCGCCCGCGTCTGGCGTGCCGCCGATCGCCCATGTCCGCGCGATTAATTCCGCCGCGCGCGCCGCGCCGACGACGGGTTCCGCGAGGCTTGCGAATTTCCGTTCCAGATCGGCGTCCGACATCGGGTTGAGTTTGCTGCCGATGCCATGCTCGATCCGGCAAACATGCTTTTCTCCGCTGGTCATCGTGATTTCGACCTCGGTCTGATCTGCGGCGAGCGCGGGGTTCAACGTGGCGGTCACCTTGTCTTGAAACGCCATCAGCGCGGGGTCGCGCACCGCCGTTTCGGTGTCCATGTCCTGAATGCGGGCGGTCCCCCGTATGAAGGCCAAAGCGGTCCAATGATGCAGGCTGACATGGGCCTGCATCTCGTCCTTGGGGTTCCGATTGTTACACAGCTTCATCGCGCCGGGGGAGGCCTGGATCGCGACACTGGCGATACGATCCGGATCGGGGCGGTGGTCGGCGCGCAGTTTCAGGCAGGCGTCCACGATCGGATGGATCACGATGCCGCAGGGATAAGGTTTATAAGTGTTGCGAAGGATTTCCCAGCGTTGTCCCAGGTCTCCCGCCAGCGCGTCCAAATCGGGGTTGTTACAAAACACCGATAGGTATCCGTAATGACCTTCCAGCGCCTTGTTTCCCGCCGTGAAGCCGCGTTCGGCCAGCAGCGCCGCGCGCAGCCCCATTTGTCCGGCATGGGCCGGCATGAAGGCGACGGTCGCGGTGCCATGCATCGCCCGGAAACCCGAAGCCTGCGACAGCGCGAGTCCCATCGCCACGCGCATCCGTTCGGTATCCAGGCGTAACATCCGCCCGGTGGCAATGGCGGCGCCGAGACCGGCGGTAATGCCGGTGCCGGACCAGGCGAAACTGCCGTCCGCGGGCGGGACGGTTGTCCCAAGACATAAGCGGCAAGTCATTTCGACCCCAAGCGTGAATCCGGCCATCAGATCGGCGCCGGAAACAGGCCGCAGCTCGGCCAAAGCCAGCGCGGCGGCGGCGATCGGACCGGACGGATGGACGACCGCTGTTTCATGCGTGTCGTCGAAGCTGTAGATACTGGAGGCCAGACCGTTGATCAGCGTGGCGTGCAGCACATCCGCTTTGCGTCCCCGCCCCAACAAAGTCGCCTGTCCTGGTCCGGCGAAGGCGCCCAGTGTCTTGTCGGCGATATCGACCATCCCGTGGCGCGCGCCGCCGATCGTGCAACCAACGACATTGAAAAACGATCGTAACGCTTCCCGCCGTACCGGCGCGGGCCAGGCGTCCGCGTCCGTGGAAACCGCGAAATCCGCGAGCCGCGCGGTAATTTCGTCGCCGGCGTAAGCCATGGGCATTCTCCGTGTCAAAGCGAGCGCGTCGCGCCGCCGTCGATATCGATAATGGAACCTTGCATGAACGCGGCCTTGTCCGATGCCAGCCAGGCCGCCAGTGCGCCCACCTCGTCCGCCCGCCCAGGGCGCGTGGTGCCGGAGGCGGACAGCAGATGGGCGATGGCGCCGGCGCGGTCGAGCGCGCGATCGTTCATTGTCCGTTCGATATTTCGGGAGAAACGGTCGGTTTCGATCAGTCCGGGGTTGATCGCGTTGACCCGTACCCCATCTCTGATACCGATATCGGCCATGGCTTTGGTGAAATTGAGGATCGCGACATTGACGGACCCTCCGATGGTAAATTCAGCCGATCCGGCACGTGCGCCGATGCCGGCGATGTTGACAATGTTACCTTTGACACTTTTCAAATGCGGCCAGGCGGCGCGGGTCATCCGGACGTAGCCGTGGAACTTCAACGCGAACCCGTCCTGCCAGTCCTCCTCTGTCAGCGTGAAGAAATCCGCGCGCTTTGTGGCGCCCGCGTTGTTGACCAGGATATCCAGGCGGCCCAAGGCATCCGTGGCGGATTTTACGGCGGCGGCGGGGGCGTCCTGAGGGCGCAAATCGGCGGCATGCACCGCGACACGGACGTTCGCGGCCGCGCGAATCGCAGCGGCGGTCTCATGCAATTTCGCGAGGTCGCGCGCGACCAGGCACACATCGGCGCCTTCCCGCGCCAAAGTCATCGCGATCGCCGCGCCGATTCCCCTGTTCGCACCGGTTACAAGCGCGACTTTTCCGCTCAAGCCAAGTTCCATTGTGTGTTTCTCCGCAGGTCATGCTCGACAAGCATGCCGGGATTGGCCAAAAGGGGCAACTTTCACGGGAATCCAGGCCGGGTGTAACGGCGAAATCATGGCGACGCGTGTCAGGTTCGGGTAACAGTTAAAACAACCTAACGAATGGGAACCACCTCGATGTCAGAGGAATTATTGACCCTCACGGCGCAGATCGTCAGCGCCCATGTCGCGAAGAATACCGTGGAGGCAGGGGATCTTCCCAGTCTGATCCGTGAGGTCTTCCAGACTTTGTCGGGTCTTGGCGGCGACCCGGTGGTCGAGACCGAGGCGGTCAAAGCGGCGGTCCCGGCGACGAAGTCGGTCTTTGCATCCTATATCGTTTGCATGGAATGCGGAAAGAAGATGACGATGTTGAAGCGGCATCTGATGACCGAACACAGCCTGACGATCGACCAGTATCGCGGCCGTCACGGGTTACCGAACACCTACCCGATGGTCGCACCGGACTACGCGAAGACCCGGTCCACGCTCGCCAAGAAGATGGGTCTTGGCAAAAGCCGCAGTGCCGGTCCGAAAAAAGGCGCGCGCCGGAAATAGCACAAGCCCGGGGTTGGGACCGGGGCACGCCGTGACTTATGTCAGGGCGTGCCCGGTTGTCACCGGCCCTTGAAGGGGCGTGGCTTGCGTTTTTCCTTGAAGGCCAGGGCGGCTTCGTGGAAATCCTCGCTCAGATATAGTTTCATCGGTGCCTGTTGGTGCGTGGCTTCGCGCACGACCTCCCCCAACCGCCAGCGGCGGGTGCGCACGACGGCGCGCACACTCAATGGCGGGTTGGATGCGACCTCATCGGCGAGTTTCCGGGCCTCTGCCATCAGTTGGCCGGCGGGTGCGACGCGGTTGATCAAACCGCCGGCCTTGGCTTCCTCGGCGGTGAAGTAACGGCCGGTCAGGGCGATCTCGTCGGCGAAGGCGCCACTGCGGAAATGCAATTGCGCCCATTGTTTGGCCGCGCCCAATCCGCGGGACGTTTCGGTCAGATGCATCTTCGTTCCGGCTTCGGCGACGATCAGGTCGCAGTCGAGCATCATACCCAGACCGAGTCCAAGGACGTAGCCGTGGACGGCGCAGATGACGGGTTTCCAGTTCACCGACTGCATCAGCAGATCGCCGGCATTGGCGCCGTGGCCCTGCGGTCCGCCCAGACGCTCGAACTCTTCGCGGGAGCGTAACTGGCGTTGCAGCACGTCGGCGCCGCTGCAAAATGCGCGGCCGCGTCCGCATAAAATCGCCACATGCGCCTCCGGGTCAGCATCGAATTTTCGAAATGCGGTCATCAATTGCCGGACCACCTCGTCGCTGACCGCGTTGAGTTTTTCCGGCCGGTTCATCGCGATGGTCACGATGTTACCGTCGCGCTCGTAATCGACGTATTGTCGTTCGTCGTTCATCCCGTCCCCCTTGGCGTGGCATTCCGCATCGTGTGGTGTAGCCTAGGCATCGAGGAAGCAGACCGCAAACGGGGGAGGGACACCAATATGCCATTGCTCTGCGAAAAACGCGGCCAGGTCGCGATCCTGACGCTTAGCCGGCCCGAGGCGCGCAACGCCTGGTGTCAGGAATATAACGCGCGGTTCATCGAACTGATGCCTCAGTTGGAAGACGATCGCGATGTTCGCTGCGTGGTGCTGACCGGCGATCCCGCCGGCAACGCGTTCAGCGCGGGCGCCGATTTGAAGGATCCGAAGACCCATGTGCACGAATCGGTCGCGGACTTCATCGAAGAAATCCCGAGCCGGCGCCGCCAAAGCGCGATCGCGCTGGTCTCGGATTTCGCCAAGCCGATCGTCGCGGCGGTAAATGGTTATGCGATCGGTATCGGCTGCATCGTCACGTATTGCTGCGACATGATCGTCGCGTCCGAGGCGGCGGAGTGGCGTTTGCCGCAGGCCGGTCTGGGCATCATGCCGGCGCAGGCGGGCACGGTGCGGCTGGCTCGTTGGATTGGTAAGGGCAACGCGATGCGTGCCGCTTACGGGTTTCCAATGTCCGGCGAGGAGGCGTTACGGATCGGACTGGCGCAGTTCCTGACGAAGCCGGAGGCGATGATGGACAAGGCGATGGAGGTCGCCAACCACATCGCCGCGCTGCCGCCGCTGGCCGCGCGGTTGACGAAGGAGTCGTTGCGATCGGGCATGGAGACGCCGTTGCCGGACGCGGTCCTTGGCGATCTGTATCGTTTCGCCATGCTGGAAATGACCGAAGACAAGGCGGAAAGCCACAAATCCTGGCGCGAACGCCGTAAACCCGCTTTCAAGGGACGTTGAGACATGACTCTGCCGCTTTCGGGCATCGTTGTTCTGGATTTTGGCCAGATTTATCAGGGGTCGTACGCCACGCTACTGATGGCCAAGGCGGGCGCGGATGTCATCAAGATCGAGCCGCCCGGCGGCGAACCGTTGCGCCGGCGGGTCGCGCCGGGACGGCAGACAACGATGCCCTTCGCGATGCTGAACGCCAACAAGCGGGCAGTGACATTGAATTTAAAGACCGAAAAGGGCAAGGCGCTGCTGTTCGAAATGGTCAAACGCGCCGACGTGCTGCTGGAGAACTTCGCGCCCGGCGCCATGGACAAACTCGGCGTCGGCTGGTCGGTGCTGCATCCGGTCAACCCGCGGCTGATCTACGCCACCGCCTCCGGCTATGGCATCAGCGGCCCGCGCAGCGGCGACCTGGCGATGGACCTGACGGTGCAGGCGGCCTCCGGGCTCATGAGCGTCACCGGCTACCCGGACGGGGAGCCGATGCGGGCGGGGGTGACGGTGGCGGATTTCTCCGGCGGCATTCACGCCTATGGCGCCATCATGACCGCCTTGTTCGAGCGGGAGCGGAGCGGGGAGGGACGTCTGGTGGAAACCGCGATGCTGGAGGCGATGTACTTCCCGCTCGCCGGTCCCATCGACCAGTACCACCGCCGCGGCACGGTGCCACAGCGCGGCGGCAACGGCGCCAACGGCTCCATCGCGCCCTATGGCGTCTTCCCCGTGAAGGATGGGTACGTCGCCATCCACACCGGCACCGACGGCCATTGGTTCAAGATCCTGGAGGTCGCCGGCCGCCAGGACCTGAAGGACGATCCCCGGCTGCAGACCATGTACGGACGCGCCCAACACGGCGAGGAAGTCTCCGCTGTCGTCGCCACCTGGACCAAATCCCTCACCAAGGCCGAGATCGAGGCCCTGGGCCGGGAACACAAGATCCCGCTCAGCCCGGTGCGCGACGTGGCCGAGGTCATGCACTGCGCGCACATGCACGAACGCGGCACGCTGGAATGGGTCGATCACCCCGAACTCGGACGGGTCATCCTGCCCACCACGCCGCGGCGCCTGCACGGCACGGAGATCGCGCCGGCCACGCCAAGCCCGCGCGTCGGGCAGCACAACGACGA
>JAYWAX010000473.1:0-10866 GCA_043782125.1 Acetobacteraceae bacterium
TCCTTTTGACTCGATGTGGACCGTGACTGGTCAAGCCCCTATGAGATGATCAGCCAATCGTGTGACGAATCGCTGCCATGCACTTTCGCAACAGGTCTAATAAGCTCATAAGCGATGGCCAAACACTGAGCCCGGGCGACAGTGAAGGTGACCAAGTGCGCGATGAGAACCATCGGAGCGAGTGTGTCGCTTGGCTCATCGCAGCAGAGCACCTTGTAACGCTAGTTTGCAAAAATCCAACAGATGTCTACCGGAAACGAGTTTCCGAGCTAGCAGCATCGCACTCTAGAGCAGGTTATCTGGTCAACAATATTGTTGGGCAATCGGCCGGAGTCCTTAGAAGACTTTCTGAAGATATTGATAACGGCCTCATTACGTCAATTACCATCGCAGCAAGTGCTGAAACACTCGACGACCTTTTAGAGCAAGCAAAGGAATATTACGGTCGTAAGCACAAAGAGGGGTCGGGCATACTGGCGACCGCCGTATTCGAAGACACCGTGCGACGCCTCGCGCGTGCCAATGAAATTCCAGAGTCCGGAGTGAAGTTAGATCAGGCCATCAGTGAATTGGATAAGAAAGGCGTCATCACCAGCCTCATGGCAAAGAGATGCAGAACTGCTGCGGGAGTGCGTAATCACGCATTGCACGCTCAGTGGGACGCACTCTCTCTGGAAGACATAGCCGATGCGATTCGCTTAACACATCAGCTTCTTACCGAGCATTTGTCGCGATAAAAATGATGCCGACTTAACATATTGGAATCTTCTGCGGCACAAAACTGTACACGCCATATAAAGAAGACACCCTGGCGCAAAGCTGAAATGACACCGCCCCAGGTTCCAGGGTCCCGAAAGGCGCGCCGCCCCCCTACCCCTTCTTCCGCAACCCCCGCGAAAAACGCGCCCCCACCTCGGAAAACCCCGTCGCCAAACAAAACTCCCGCAAATCCTCATCCCCCGGCGCCACCCGCACCTCCAACGCATCGCACCCAGCCACCCGCGCCGCCTGGGCCGCTGCTTTGATCAGCAACCGCCCGATCCCTCGCCGCCGCGCGTCCGGACCGACAAGCAGAGTCGTGATCGCCGCAGTCCGCTGAACCGCCTCCAACGTCCGGTACCAATGCATAACAACCACCCCACTGGGCGGCCCCCATTCCAGCGCCACCAGCACCGTCCCGGCCTCGTGGCCCAATGCCTCCAACCGCTCCGCCAGATCGCGCGCGGACACCTTGCGCCTCACGGACTCCAGCAAGATTGCGAGCCCAGGCGCCTCGGCGGCGGTGGCGGCGCGGATTTCCAGGCCGTAGCGGCTGCTTTTCAATCCGCCGCCCCCACGGACGCCAGCAAACCCCCCAGACCGTCGAGCGTCCGCACCCGCAAATGCGCGTGCGCGATATCCGCGCGTTCCTCGTGCATCCAGCCCCAGGGTCCCCGGCGCAAGAACACCGCCGTCATCCCGGCGGCGCGCGCGGGCACGACATCGTTGTCCACGCGATCGCCGACGTATGCGATGTCCGATGCCGGCACGCCCGCCGCGGCGATCACATTGTCGAAAAACCGCGGATCGGGTTTCGACACGCCCCACCCGGCGGACGAGGCGATGAAATCCGCAGGCAGGTCCAACGCGCGCAAGGCGCCCTCGGCCTCTTTCGGTTGATTGCCCGCGATCAGAACTTTGTAACCGCGCGCCCGCAAATCGGTCAGGCAGGGGCGCGCGTCCGGATAAAGATCGTCATGTTCGAATGTGTAACGCCAACCCTGCTTCGCGCGGACCTGGCGCACGGTCGAAAAATCGATGTCCGGACGAAAAATCTCGAACACCCGGCGCAACGATTGCCCGCGCTCCATCGTGACCCCCAAAGCGGTGAACAAGGTCAAACGCGGCACGCCGAGGAAATCGGCCCACCCGTTCCACTCGCGGGTTTCGTCGATCAGAGTTTCGCCAACGTCGAAGCAAACGGCGCGGATCGGCATGGTCGAGGGTCATCCGGTTCAAGGTGAACCCTTATGCTACCCGATTCCGCCCGCCACCGTGAATGGCCATGCGTCCGGCCCGTTCTCGCCGCGGCCGATCTGGCCGGCCAACTCCCTCCGCCAGTCCCCTCTGGAAACCGCCCCCCGAACACGTCACATTGCCGCCATGCAAAGCGAGACAGACGCCACCCGGCACCTTCAACACGCGGCCCATGCGGCGCGCGCGGCCTCTCGCCACCTGGCGAACACCGGCGCGGCGGCGCGGAATGCCGCGTTGGGCGCGATGGCGGCGGCGCTGCGCGAACAACAGGCCGCGATCCTCGCTGCGAACGCCATGGACGTTGAAAAATTCAACGGCTCCGCCGCATTCCGCGACCGTCTGACGCTGAACCCGGCGCGGGTCGAGGCCATGGCGAAAGGGTTGGAGGATGTGACCGCGCTGCCGGACCCTTTGGCGCGGGTGCTGGCGGACTGGGACCGGCCGAACGGGTTGAACATCCGCCGGATCGCCTCGCCGATCGGGGTGATCGGGATGATTTATGAAAGCCGGCCGAATGTCGGTGCGGATGCCTCGGCCTTGTGCCTGAAATCGGGCAACGCGGTGATTCTAAGGGGCGGTTCGGACAGCGTGAACTCGGCCGTTGCTATTAACGCGGCTTTGGTGAAAGGGCTGGAGGCTGCGGGTCTGCCAGCCGCCTGCATCCAGGTGGCGCCGAACGCGGACCGGGCCTATGTCGCGGCGATGCTCGCGGCTTCGGGCCTGATCGACCTGATTATTCCGCGCGGCGGTAAGTCCCTGGTGCAACGGGTGCAGCGGGACGCGCGTGTGCCGGTCCTGGCCCATGCCGAGGGTCTTTGTCACACCTATGTCCACGCGGCCGCCGACCCCGCCATGGCGCGCGCCATCGTCGCCAACGCGAAAATGCGCCGCACCGGCATTTGCGGCGCGACCGAGACCCTGCTCATCGACCGCGCCATCGCCGCCGCGCAATTGCCGCCGATCGTCGCCGGCCTGAAAGCACTTGGCTGCGACTTCCGCGCCAGCCCAGATGCCCGCGCCATCGTGCCAGAGCTGACCGCGGCCAACGACACCGATTTCGACACGGAATGGCTGGACGCCGTCCTGTCCGTGGCGGTGGTCGATGGCGTGGACGCCGCACTGGCCCATATCGCGCGCCATGGCAGTTCCCACACCGACGCGATCGTAACCGAGGACGCGGCGGTGGCGGAATATTTTCTCGCCAATGTCGATAGCGCGGTGTCGCTGTGGAACGCCTCCACCCAGTTCTGCGACGGCGGAGAATTCGGGTTCGGCGCCGAAATCGGCATCGCCACCGGCCGCATGCACGCCCGCGGCCCGGTCGGGCTGGAGCAACTCACGACCTATCGCTACACCATCCGCGGCACGGGCCAGGTGCGTGCCTGACAAACTCCCCAGGTTCGGGGATCGGCGCCGCAGCAGCGTCGGACTGCTGGGCGGGTCCTTCAACCCGGCACATGGGGGCCATCGTCACGTCGCCGATCTCGCGCGGACCCGTCTGCGCCTCGACCAGGTGTGGCTGATGGTCTCACCCGGCAATCCGCTGAAACCGCGGGCGGGGATGACGCCGCTGGCGGCGCGGCTGGCGAGCGCGGCGGCGATCGGGGATGGGCGGCGGATCGTCGCGACGGCGATCGAAAATGCTTTTGGAACGCGCTATTCGATCGATACGATGCGCATGCTGCGGTGCCGTTTTCCCCTGGTGCGGTTCGTCTGGATCATGGGTGCGGACCTGCTGACGCAACTCCCCGCCTGGCGCCGCTGGCGGGAGATCGCCCGCGAAATGCCGTTCGCGGTCTTGCCTCGCCCAGGTTATACAAGACAGGCTTTGGGGGGCCAGGCTGCGCGGTGCTTGCGCGCAAGGCGCCGTCCGGCGCATGAAGCGCCCATCCTGTCGCGCGGGACGCCCGCCTGGGTCTTCTTGCCCGCGCCTGAAAATGCCATGTCCGCGACCGCCATCCGCGCGGCCAACCAACTGGGAGCCGTATCATAGCCGCCACGCCCACTCCGCCGTCCTCGCCCGCGCGTCATGCGCCCAAGCCCCGCAAGCGCGCCGTGAAGCCGGAAGCGACGGCGCCGGCGCTTGGCTCGCCGCGCAAGAAGACCATCGCCGCCGGTCCGCCAGCGGCGGCGAAGAAGGCCGCGCCACGGCCGCGCAAGGTCAAAACCGCGGACCCCTCCCGGACCGACGCGGTCCATAAGCTGATCCTCGCCAGCCTGGAGGACGACAAGGCGGTCGATGTCGTCAGCCTGGATTTGACGGGCAAGGCGATGTTCTGCGACCGCATGGTGATCGCCTCCGGCATGGCCGATCGCCAGATCGCGGCGATGGCGCAGCATCTGAAGGAAAAGCTCCATGCGTCGGGCCAGAAGCGCGTGCAGATCGAGGGATTGGGCGGATCCAACTGGGTTCTCATCGATGCCGGCGACATCGTGATCCATTTGTTCATGCCCGACGCCCGCGAAATGTACGGGCTCGAAAAGATGTGGGGCCAGGACCTGGACGAGGCCGTCGCGGGGTAGTGTCCGGGCAGGTCCGGCCGTATGAAAGCGGCACGGACAAGCCTCGGAGGTTCCCCCGTCATGCGTCGCCGTCATCTGATCCAGGCCGCCACGTCGGCGGTTTTCGTGCCCGCCATGCCATCCATCGTCCGCGCGGCGGCGAACGGGGTCACCGACACCGAAATCCGGATCGGCAGCACTGCGGCCTATAGCGGCCCGGCGTCGGCCTATGGCGCGATCGGACGGGCTCATAGCGCGACCTGGCAATGGTTCAACGACCAGGGGGGGATCGCCGGGCGGAAGGTCAAATTCCTGTCCTACGACGACGCCTACACGCCGTCGAAAGCCATCGAGCAGGTGCGCCGCCTGGTCGAGGAAGACGACGCGGCCTGCCTGTGCAATACGCTTGGCACCGCCGCGAACTCCGGCTTCATGAAATACGTCAACCAGAAGAAAGTGCCGCATCTGTTCGTCGGTTCCGGCGCCGATAAATTCCAGGACCCCAAAAACTTCCCCTGGACCCTGGGCTGGCAGCCCAGTTACCGCGTCGAGGCACAAATTTTTGCCAAATATGTCCTGAAAGAAAAGGCTGACGCGAAGATCGGGATTTTGTATCAGAATGACGACTTTGGAAAAGATTACCTGAACGGTTTCCGGGACGTCTTGAAGGATCGTTTCGATAAGCAAGTGAAGCCGGTGTCGTACGAGGTCACCGACGCCACCATCGACAGCCAGATGATTACCCTGCGCGAGGCGGGTCTCGACGCGTTGCTGACCGCCGCGACGCCGAAATTCGCCGTCCAGGTCATTCGCAAACTCGTCGATATGCAGTGGAAGACGCTGCATCTTCTCAGCAACGTATCGACGTTCGTTGGCGCCGTGATCGAACCCGCCGGACCCGCCAAAGCCGTCGGCATGATCAGCAACACGTATTATAAGGATCCGTCGGACCCACGCTGGAAGGACGACCCGGGTATCGTGCAATGGCGGTCGATGATGGGCAAATATCTGCCGGGCGCGGACCTGAACGATGCGTTTTATGTGTACGGGTCCGGCGCGGTGCTGACGATGATCGCGGTGCTGAAACAGTGCGGCAACGATTTCTCCCGCGAAAACCTGATGAAGCAGGCCACAAATTTGAAAAACGTGGAAATTCCGACGCTGCTGCCTGGCATCAGACTGAACACCAGCGCGACGAATTACCACACCATCGGCCAGGTTCAGATGATGCGTTGGTCTGGCAAAAGCTGGGATTTGTTCGGAGACGTGCTGGCGGGCGACGCCGGCTGACGCCCGCGCCGGGACGGGTCCGGCGACGGCGCGATGGGACCTGGTGCGCCAGCGCCGCTTGTCACTCCCGATCCCGGAGACCCATGCGACGGGCCGCGCGGTTGCCCGTTCGCGGCACCCAAGCTAGCTTCCGTCCATGTTTTGGAAACGGACCGCATGATCACGATTTTGTTCTGGCTCGCGACCCAGGTCCTCTGGCTCTACACCTGGGCGGTCATCATTGGCGCGATTATCAGCACCTTGGCGTCCTTTGGCGTCCTGGATACACGCAATCGCGTGGTGTGGACCCTGTCTGATTTCTTTCACCGCCTGACCGAACCCGCCCTGCGCCCGATCCGCAACTTCATGCCCAACCTTGGCGGCATCGACCTGAGTCCGTTGGTCCTGATCTTGCTCCTTCAGGCGGCGCTGATGCTGTTGCACCGAATCGAGCAGGCGCTGGTCTTCGGTTCCCTCCGTCCCCTGCTGCTGTGATTTTCTGGCGGGTCGCGCCGGATGGCGTCGCCGTGATGGTGAAGGCGCAGCCGCGTTCCCGCCGTCCGGGCATTCAAGGCGTCGGCGAGTCGGCCAGCGGCCCGCGACTCAAGATCGGCGTGACCGAGGCGCCGGAAGACGGTAAAGCCAATCGCGCGGTCCGGGCCGTGCTCGCCAAAGCCCTGGGTTGTCCTCAGGCGATGGTGCAGATCGCCGCGGGCGTCGCAAACCGGGAAAAAACCCTTTCAGTGTCCGGAGATGCGGTCCGGTTGGTGGAGAAACTCAGGTCGCTATGACCGCGCGAATCATCGATGGAAAAGCGGTTGCCGCGGCGCTGCGTGCTCAGGTGGCGGCGCGCGTTGCCACCTTGGCTTACCGGCCTGGATTGGCCGTCGTGCTGGTGGGCGACGATCCCGCCAGCCAAACCTATGTGCGCAGCAAGGACAAAGCGGCCGCGCAGGCGGGGATCGATGTCCGCTCGATCCGGCTGCCCGCCGATACATCTCAGGGGGCGCTGCACGCGCAGATCGACGCCCTGAATGCCAATCCCGCGATTGACGGCATTCTGGTGCAACTCCCGCTGCCGCCACAAATCGACTCGATCGCGATCGTGGAGGCGATTGACCCGGCGAAAGACGTGGACGGATTCCACCCGGTCAACGCGGGCCGCCTTGCCTCCGGCCGCGCCGCGCTGGTGCCTTGTACGCCATTGGGCGTGATGAAGCTGCTGGCCCATGCGAATATCCGATTGGAGGGCACCCGCGCCCTGGTCCTCGGCCGCTCCGCCATCGTCGGCCGCCCGATGGCCGCTTTGCTGCTTGCCGCCAACGCGACCGTGACGCTGGCACACTCCCGCACCCGCGATCTGCCGGGCGAGTGCCGCCGCGCCGAACTCCTGATCGTCGCCACCGGGCGGGCGGAAATGGTGACCGGCGATTGGATCCTGCCCGGCGCGACGGTGATCGATGTCGGGATCAACCGGCTCGCCGATGGGCGCCTGGTTGGCGATGTGGCCTTTGAATCCTGCGCGGCGGTGGCCGGAGCGATCACGCCCGTGCCCGGCGGAGTCGGTCCGATGACCATCGCCTGTTTGCTGGAAAACACCGTGACCGCCGCAGAACAGCGCCGCGCGGCCAAAAGCTGAGGCTGGTCGCGTTCGCGCACGCGGCCCGGCTCGGTGTTTGGGCCCGAGAGACGCGGCAGGCGCGTCGCCAGGATGTCAGGAACCAGCCGCCGCCCGTTCACGCGCCAGCAACGATTTCTTCCGGGGAATGCCCCACCGGTACCCCGTCAGATCGCCGTTCTGCCCGATCACGCGATGGCAGGGCACCGCCAGAGACACCGGATTGAGCGCGCAGGATCGCGCCACCGCCCGGATCGCTTTCGGTTCCGCCATCATGCGCGCGACCTCGCCATAGGTGCGGGTCTCGCCCGGCGGGATCTGGCATAGCGTGCGCCAGACACGCTGTTGGAACGCGGTGCCGCGCAGGTCCAACGGCAATTCCAGCCCCTGTTTCGGTTCCTCCAGAAAATCCAGCACGGCGCGTACGGTTTCGCGCAGCCCTTCGTCGTCGGCCATGACCTCCGCCTTCGGGAAGCGGCGGCGCAGATCGCCCATCAACGCGTCGTCGGGCTCGGCGAACCCCAGGAAACAGACGCCCTTGGCGGTGGCGCCCACCAACAACCGGCCGAAGGGGCAGTCCGTGGCGGCGGTGCGGATGGTCTCGCCCAACCCGCCCCGGCGGGCGGCGCCGGGAGTCATCCCGAGCAGACGCCCGGTATGTTCGTAGACGCGGCTTTCCGACCCGAAGCCCGAATCCGCGACCGCGTCCACCACCCGGGCGCCGCCCGCCAATGCGGCTTGCAGGCGGCGGGCACGCACGCCCTCGGCATAGCTGCGCGGGGTGACGCCGGTATGGTCGCGGAACATCCGCAGAAAGTGGAATTTCGAATAGCCGGACCGTGCCGCCAGAGTATCCAACGAGGGCATCGTCTCCGACTTCTCAATAAACCCGCACGCGTCCCGCACCACCGCCTGGGCCAGCCGCTCCCGCTCGCCCTTGGGGTCGCAGCGTTTGCAACCTCGAAATCCGGCGGCTTCGGCGTCTGCGGGGGTGGCGAAGAACCGGGTGTTCTTTCGCAGCGGGCGCGGCGAAGGGCAAACCGGGCGGCAGTAAACGCCCATCGTGACAACAGCGTAAAGGAAATCGCCGGGTTGGCGATGCAATACCGTCTGCCAGAGAGTCTCGTCCGGCGTCCGGTCGATAAGGGTCATGTCATTCATGACGGCACATTGCGCCACGGACGAAAGTGCGGCCATCCGAAGGTTGCGCCCACTCTCCGTGGCCCGAAAAGACGCGCGCCGCCGTTCTGGATCGGCGGCGCGCGCGGGACATCAAGCCTGAAGGACGCGCTGGGTTTGAATGCCCAGACCCTCGACGCCGAGACGCATGACGTCGCCAGGTTCGAGGAAGATGGGGTGCGGCTTCATGCCCAAAGCGACGCCGGGGGGCGTGCCGGTGGCGATGACGTCGCCCGCGTGCAGGGTGATGAACTGGCTGACATAGCTGACCAGGGTCCGCACGCCGAAGACCATGGTTTTCGTGCTGCCATTCTGCATCTTCTTGCCGTTGACCTCGGTCCACAGCGGCAGGTTCTGCGGGTCGGCGATTTCGTCCTTCGTCACCATCCAGGGACCGGTCGGGCCGAACGTATCGGCGCCCTTGCCCTTATCCCAGGTGCCGCCCCGTTCCGCCTGGAACTCGCGCTCGGACACGTCGTTGCAGACGCAATAACCGGCGACGTAATTCATCGAATCCGCCTCGGCCACATAACGCGCGGTGGTGCCGATCACGATCCCCAGTTCGACCTCCCAGTCGAGCTTCTTGGAGTTGCGCGGGCGCAGCACGTCGTCGTTGGGGCCGGAGAAAGCGCCAAGCGACTTGATAAAGACGATCGGTTCCTTTGGCACCGCCGCGCCGGTTTCGGCCGCGTGGTCGGCGTAATTCAGACCGATGCAGATGTAGTTGGTCGGACGCACGACGCAGGGGCCGATGCGGGGATTGCCCTCGACGCGCGGCAGGGTCGTGGGATCGAGGCCTTGCAGCATCTTCAGCGACGCGGGCGACAGCGCGAAGCCGTCGATGTCGCGGACCACGCTCGCAAGGCAGCGGATCGCGCCATCGGCGTCGAGCATCGCGGGCCTTTCGGCGCCCGCCGGACCGTAACGTAGCAGTTTCATGTTTGTCCCCCCATGGAGTCAGAGTGTCAGCCCGCCGTCGATCACAACAGACTGGCCGATGATGAATTGTGCCGCATCCGAGGCCAGATAAACAGCCAGGGCGGCGATTTCCTCGGGCGATCCCAGGCGTCCCATGGGCTGGCGGGCGACGAAAGCAGAGCGCGCGGCGTCCAACGAGCCCGCCGCCCCCGCATTCGCCGCGATCCGCTGATCCAGACTGGGCGTTTGCACGGTGCCGGGACACAGGCAGTTGGCGCGGATACCGCGAGTGACATAATCCGCCGCAACCGATTTGGTCATGCCGATCACGGCGGCCTTGGTCGCGGAATAGACGAAGCGGGACGGCACGCCCTTCAGGCTCGACGCGACGGAGGCCATGTTCAGGATGACTCCGTGGCCGCGGTCCAGCATGCCCGGCAGGAAGGCGCGCATGGTCCGGAACATCGACCGGCAGTTCAGATCGAAGCCGAATGACCATTCGTCCTCCGTCGCATCCAGCAATGTGCCCTGGTGAACATAGCCCGCGCAGTTGAACAGGATGTCCACGGCACCAGCAGTTTCCGCCGCGCGCGCGATGGCCGCCGCGTCCAGCACGTTCAGCGCGTCCGTCCGGATCGTGTCGCAGGACAGGCCGGCCAGCTTCGCTTCGTCCACGTCGGTGGCGATCACGCGCGCACCCGCAGCGGCGAAGGCCAGCGCGGTGGCGCGGCCGATCCCCTGTCCGGCGGCGGTGACAAACGCGGTTTTTCCGGCAAGCGTGGCGGTCATGGCGGTCTCCTGTGGTCCGGGTCCGAGTTGGCCCCCCCCAGAATACCGTCAATCCACAGGCATGGACGAGACCGCGCGTCTCACTGGGTGCGAACCAAAGGTGTAAGGTGGACCCCATCGGTTGGACAGGAATCGGCGCGACTTAAGAGAGAGTCCTACCGCGTTTCCAGGTCCCTCCCGATCCGAGGGGAATGCCTGAGGGTCAGTATAGACCATCTTCTATACTTTCCAATAAATTAATACCTTCTTTTCCTGACGATGTGCCTGTGAGTATGTGGGCAACGCCGGGGCGGCGCGAAGCGATGCGGAGGGGTTGTCCACATACTCACAGGAAAAGCCTTCGAACATCTCGCGCGGCGTCCGGTATTCCAGCGACTGATGCGGGCGAACGTCGTTGCAGAACGCCAGCCAAACCCCCAGGCTCCGGCGCGCCTCGGCGACCGTGTCATACGCCCCGATGTAGACCTCCTCGTATTGCAGGCTCGGCCACAGCCGTTCGATGAAAATATTGTCCAGATATCGCTCTTTGCCATCCATGCCGATCCGGATATCGCGGTCCGCCAGTTCATCGACGA
>JAYWAX010000474.1:0-3926 GCA_043782125.1 Acetobacteraceae bacterium
GACGCGGTATGTCTTCATCACCGGTGGCGTGGTCTCCTCCCTCGGTAAGGGTATCGCCGCGGCGGCGCTTGGCGCGCTGCTGCAAGCCCGCGGTTACGCCGTCAAGCTGCGCAAGCTCGACCCGTATCTGAACGTCGATCCCGGCACCATGAGCCCAACCCAGCACGGCGAGGTCTTCGTCACCGACGACGGCGCCGAAACCGATCTGGATCTGGGCCATTACGAACGTTTTACCGGCGTTCACGCGACCCAGCTCGACAACGCCACCACCGGGCGAATCTATTCCGACGTGATCGCCCGCGAACGGCGCGGCGATTATCTTGGCGCCACGGTCCAGGTGATCCCGCACATCACCGACGCCATCAAGGACGTGGGCCTCAGCGGCACCGCGGCCTTCGACTTTGTGCTGATCGAAATCGGCGGCACCGTCGGCGACATCGAAAGCCTCCCCTTCCTTGAAGCCATCCGCCAACTCGGCAACGACCTGGGCCCCGAACAATCGATGTTCGTCCACCTGACCTTGGTGCCCTACATCTCCTCGGCGGGCGAGCTGAAAACCAAACCAACCCAGCACTCCGTCAAGGAACTTCTCAACGTCGGCATCCAGCCGAAAATGCTGCTCTGCCGCTGCGATCGCCCCATCCCCGAGGCTGAGCGCCGCAAGATCGCCGCCTTCTGCAATGTCCGCGCCGAGGCGGTGATCCCGGCTCTGGACGTGCCCAGTATTTATTGGGTGCCGATCCGGTATCACGAAGAAGGCATGGACCGGGAAGTCCTGCACCATTTCGGCCTGCCGTTCCACGAACCGCCCGACCTCAGCCGCTGGTGGAATATCGTGAACGCGATGGACAACGCCGAAGGCACCGTCCGCATCGCCATCGTCGGCAAGTACACCAACCTCCTGGACAGTTATAAATCGCTGGCCGAGGCGCTTACCCATGGCGGCATCGCCAACAAGGTCAAGGTCCAACTGGACTGGGTGGACAGCGAGGAATTCGAAAAACCGAGCGCCGTCCAACGCCTGGAAGACGTTCACGGCATTCTGGTGCCCGGCGGCTTCGGCGAACGCGGGACCCCCGGCAAGATCGCCGCCGTCCGCTTCGCCCGCGAACGCCGCGTGCCCTTCTTCGGCATCTGCTTCGGCATGCAAATGGCGGTGATCGAGGCCGCCCGGAACCTCGCGGGCATGGCGGGCGCGTCGTCCACCGAGTTCGGGGCGTGCGAGGAACCCGTCGTCGGCCTGCTGACCGAGTGGAACCGCGGCAATCGGATCGAGCGCCGCGCCGAGTCCGACGACAAAGGCGGCACCATGCGCCTGGGTGCATACCAGGCGATGCTCGCCGAAGGCAGCCTGGTGCGGTCTCTGTACGGCGGCGCCGCCAGCATTGAAGAACGCCACCGCCATCGTTACGAAGTCAACGTCAATTACCGGGCCGCGCTGGAGGCCACGGGCCTGCGCTTCTGCGGCATGTCGCCCGACGGCGTGCTGCCGGAAATCGTCGAGCTGGAAGGCCATCCCTGGTTCGTGGGCGTGCAATATCATCCCGAACTGAAGTCCAAACCCTTCGATCCCCACCCCTTGTTCGCGGGCTTCATCGCCGCCGCCGTCCGCCAGGCCCGCCTGGTGTGAGACCAAAGCTCCGAACGTTTGCTCCCTGCAAGGCCTCTCCCCCTCGTCGTGGCCTCTCCCCCTCGGCACGGCCTCTCCCCCTCGTCGTGTCCTCTCCCCCTCGTCGTGGCCTCTCCCCCTCGGCACGGCCTCTCCCCCTCGGCACGGCCTCTCCCCTCGGCACGGCCTCTCCCCTCGGCACGGCCTCTCCCCTCGTCATGGCACGGCTCGACCGGGCCATCGGGCGCGGCACGTCGATCGAACGGGAGGCGCTTTCCACAGTTTATCCTGCCCACTCTCGCGATGGTGTACCGCCCCGGATGGCCCGCCCGGGGTATTTGGGCCGGGTGCGTGCCATGACACGGAAAGGACGCCGCGATGGGTTATCCTTTCGGCCAACCGGTATGGGACCTGTTCTGGGCGCGCGATGACCGATTTTGGCATCGCCCGCGCGCTGCATGTGATCGCGGTCGTCCTGTGGATTGGTGGCGTCGGCATGGTGACCACAATCCTGCTGCCCGCCATTCGCCGCGCCCATGCGCCGCCCGATCGCTTCGCCGCCTTCCACGCCATCGAAGCTCGCTTCGCCACCCAATCCCGTTGGACCACCGCGCTCGCGGGCCTGACCGGCTTTTACATGACCTGGCGGATCGGCGCCTGGGACCGTTTTGCCATCCCCTCCTTCTGGTGGATGCACTCAATGGTATTCACCTGGGCTTTATTCACCGCCATGCTGTTCGTGGCCGAGCCGTTGTTCCTGCATCGTATGCTGGAACGCCGCGCCGCCCATGCGCCCGAGGCCACTTACCGGCTGGTCGAACGCCTGCATTGGGCTTTACTGGGGTTGAGCCTGCTCACTGCCGGGGGCGCCGCCGCGGGTGTGGCCGGGGTCAATCTGCTGGGGTTCTGACACCAATCGCCCGAACGATTGAGCCATCGCGACATCCTCTCCGCGTCATGGCATGCCGCCGGGCGGGCCATCGGACGCGGTACCCCGTTGCCACAGTGGCCATGTCCGGCCGCGGGCAGCGCCCCAGGGCAATATAGCTTGACTGTGGCCGCGTGCCTTTCTCCGTCATGGCACGCCCCCGAGCGGGCCATCGGAACCGGCGACGGCGGCTCCGGTCGGGAAGACATCGCCGCGCGAGACCATCCGGTGCCTTCGTCCCAGGAGTGTTGCCGTTCCTTATCGCCCGGTCGAGCCGTGCCACGACGGAAAGAGGCACAGCGGTGTCGTTCAGCCGATCGCCCAGGGAAGCACCTCTCGGGGACTTGATCCGGCGACGTACCGGGAGGACTGTCGCGCATGACCATTCATATCGAGACATTCCGCGTCGCCGAAGGCGAAACAATCAAGCTCCGCCACCGCCCGACGCGGGTTGACCCGCTGTACCGCTCCAAAGCCGAGTATGAGACGGTTCTCGCCGCGCACGTCAAGGAACTCGACAGTCTACAACAACGTCTTTACGCGTGCAACAGTCACGCTGTGCTGCTGATTTTCCAGGCAATGGACGCCGCCGGCAAGGATGGGATCATCCGTCACGTCATGTCCGGCATCAACCCGCAGGGCTGCCAGGTCGTCAGCTTCAAGCACCCGAGCGCCCAGGAATTGCAACACGATTTCCTGTGGCGGTGTACCCGGGATTTACCGGAACGCGGGCGTATCGGAATTTTCAACCGCAGCTATTACGAAGAAGTCGTGATCGTTCGCGTGCATCCCGAAATCCTGCGGGGCGAGGGCATCGTGGAAATGCCCCGGGATCGCGAAAAACTTTGGCGTCATCGCTACCAGTCCATTGGCGCGCTGGAAAAACATCTCTCGCGCAGCGGCACGAAAATCGTCAAATTCTTCCTGCATTTGTCGAAGGAAGAACAGCGTGCCCGCTTTCTCGCGCGGATCGAGGAACCGCGGAAAAACTGGAAATTCAGCGTCGCCGATATCCACGAACGCGCCTACTGGGACGATTACATGACGGCCTACGAGTCGTGCATCGGCGCCACCAGCACCGATCGCGCGCCGTGGTACATCGTTCCGGCCGACGACAAGCGCAACGCCCGCCTGATTGTGTCGCAGATCGTCGCAACCACGCTGTCCGGCATGAAACTGCGCTACCCCCGAAGCAACGCCGCGCGGCGCGAGGAACTGGCGGCGATCCGCATCGCGCTGGAGAAGGAAGCCGGCTGACCGCAGTGCGCTGCACCTTAGGCGGCGCACAACAATAACTGCTCCGTTTGGCGCACCGCCGCCACACCCCGTCATGGTCCGCGAAGGCGGACCATCCACGACTTTGGCGACGCCCAAATATTAACGCTTCAG
>JAYWAX010000475.1:0-3915 GCA_043782125.1 Acetobacteraceae bacterium
CTCCGACCACATCACGGAAAACACGCCAAGTTCGGTGAACGACGGCGTCCGCCCCATGATGGTCAGAACACGCTGGTATTCCTCGGCGCTGAGGCCGAACTCTCGGGCGAGTTGCTCGTTGACCTCTTTCGTCATGACGCGGCCGCGATCGCGTCGAACAGCGGTTTTCCATCCGCGCCGCCCATCAGCGGATCGACCAAATCCTCGGGGTGGGGCATCAAGCCAAGCACCCGGCGATTGGGGCTGTAAATACCGGCGATCGAGCGCGCACTGCCATTCAGATTTGCCTCTGGTTCGATGGACCCGGACGGGGTCGCATAGCGGAAGGCGACGAGGCCTTCCTGTTCCAGCCGGTCCAGCGTCGTGTCGTCGGCGAAGTAATTGCCGTCGCCGTGCGCCATGACGGCGCGGAAGGTGGACCCCGCCTGGTAACGATTCGCGAAAACGGTATCGGAGCGCTCTACCCGCAGATGGCAGTCCATCGACAGGAAGCGCAGAGAGGCATTGCGCAGCAGCGCCCCCGGCAGCAGATCGGCTTCCGTCAGGATCTGAAACCCATTGCAAACCCCCAGCACGTACCCGCCGCGCGCCGCATGGGCGTGAATCGCCGCCATCACCGGGGAACGCGCCGCCATCGCGCCGCAACGCAGATAATCGCCAAACGAAAACCCGCCGGGGATGACGATCAGGTCGATGCCCCCCAGATCGGTTTCCTTGTGCCAGATCATCCGCGGTTCGTGGCCCGAAGAATTCCGCAACGCGATCGCCATGTCGCGCTCGCGGTTAATCCCTGGAAAGATAACGATTCCGGCTTTCATTGGCCCTTGGGTGCTCCGCTGCACGGGTACTTGGCGCGCAGCGCGGCAGAAACAAGCCTGATCGCCGTGGGCGCGCCCCGGGGCGGCTTCGCATTCGCGAAACTCACGACGGTTTCGCGGATCTGGTCGCCGGTCACGCCACTGGGCAGGCAGATCTTGCCGTGCATCCCGCGCGCTTCGCGCACCAGCACGAAATCGGTCAACGCGCGCAGATACCCATCGCAGGTCAGCTTCGCGCTCGCGTCGCCCGAACACGCCGCTGTCAATTCCACGGCCGTCATCGGGGCCGCAACCGCCGGAGCCGACACCGCGGCACCCAGGCAGAGCAGAACCGCCGCCGTTTTGTTCCAGAAGATCATTCCGCGCGAACCTCGATCCTGAAACTCTCAATCACCATATTCGCCAACAGCTTCCGCGCCATTGCCTCCGCTTCCTCCCGGGCTTTCGCCGCATCGGTTTCCGCCAGGTCCAGCACAATGACCTTTCCCGCGCGGACGCCGTTCACGCCGCCAAATCCCAGAGTCCCCAACGCGTGCGCGATCGCCTTACCCTGCGGATCGAGCACGCCGTCTTTCATCATCACCGTCACAATAGCTTTCACTGCACCGCCTCCGGCCCCTTCAGGTCGCGCACACCCGCCTCGGGCAGAATGCCCAGACGTTTGGCGACTTCCTGATAGGCTTCCTCGACCTTGCCCAGGTCGCGGCGGAAGCGGTCTTTGTCCATTTTTTCGTTGGTGCGGGAGTCCCACAGACGGCAATTATCCGGGCTGATCTCGTCGGCCAGGATGATCCGCATTTCGTCGTTTTCCCACAAACGGCCGAATTCCAGCTTGAAATCGACCAGCGTGATGCCGACGCCCAGGAACAGACCGCAGAGGAAATCGTTGATCCGCAGGCTGAGCGCGACCATGTCGTCGAGATCGGCGGTGCCGGCCCACCCGAAAGCGGTGATGTGTTCTTCGGAGACGATCGGGTCGTTGAGGGCGTCGTTTTTAAGATAGTATTCGATGATCGAGCGGGGGAGGCGGGTGCCTTCCTCGATCCCCAGGCGCGTCGAGATACTGCCGGCGGCGACGTTGCGGATCACGACCTCGATCGGGATGATCTCCACTTCGCGGATCAGTTGTTCGCGCATGTTCAGGCGGCGGACGAAGTGCGTGGGGATGCCGATTTCAGCCAGGCGCATCATCAGGTATTCGCTGATGCGGTTGTTCAGCACGCCTTTGCCGGTGATGATGCCTTTCTTCGCGCCGTTGCCGGCGGTCGCGTCGTCCTTGAAATACTGCACGAGGGTACCGGGTTCCGGACCTTCGAACAGGATCTTGGCTTTGCCCTCATAGGGCTGGCGGCGGCGTGCCATCTTGGAATCCTTACTGGGCCCGCGGAATTGGCCCCCAGGGGCCGGGGGGTCCGGGGCGGATACAAAGTTCTATAGCAGGGGGGGCGGGCCGCACAAAGGGCGGCGTTTTCCGGCGTGGCCAGCCGGGCGCGTCGCGCGGTCGAACCGCGAAAAATAGCTACTGTGGAGGCCGCGTCATGTTACCTTCCCCGCATGATCGCCGCCCCGACCATGCCCTGGACCGCCGAACAATTCCTCGACTGGGCCGGGCGCCAGGAGGAACGCTTCGAATTCGATGGCCTCGGGCCGGTCGCGATGACCGGCGGAAGCGCCAATCGTAACAGAATTTCTCAGAACATTTACGCGTCTGTGCGACCCCGGCTCCGGGGAACGCCGTGCTCGATTTACGGCCCCGACCTGGGCGTCCGAACCATCGGAGAACGCGTCCGTTACCCCGACGCGCTTGTCACCTGCGCCAAATTCCCGGGAACCGACCGCCTCGCGCCAAACCCCGTCGTGGTCTTCGAAGTGCTCAGCCCCGACTCCGGACACCGCGATCGCATCGAGAAGGTGCGCGAATACGCCGCCGTCGCATCGATCCGGTACTACGTTATCGCCGAATCCACAGGCCCTGGCCTGTTCGTGCTGCATCGCGCGGACGGACGGGCCGCGTTTACCGCGCTGACCCTGACCGTCGAGGACAGCCTCGACCTCCCGGACATCGGCATTCAGGTGCCGGTCGCGGCGTTCTACGAAGACGTCGATTTCAGCGGCGGCGGCTGACTCCGCGTCTAACGCCAACTGTCCGAACGATTGACCGTTCGCGACGTCATCTCCCCGTCATGGCACGCCCCCGCGCGGGCCATCCGGGGCGGTACTGCATCGCGAGAGTAGGCACGATCGGCTGCGGGACGCTGCGGGACGCGCCTCTCGTCCAATTGCCGTGCCGCGCCCGATGGCCCGGTCGAGCCGTGCCATGACGTAGGGGAATGGCCGTGCCACGACGTAGGGGAAAGGCCGTGCCACGACGTAGGGGAAAGGCCGTGCCGAGCGTCGATCGTTCAGCCAGGCGATCTAACATAACGAAATTATATCTAACATCTGGATAACGGCGGCGCGCGCCCCATATTCACGCGGCATCCACAGGAGCCGCATTTTCATGCCGAAAACCAGTTCATTCTCGCCTGTCTCCAAACGCATGGCCACGATTCACGCCCTTGGCCATCCCAACTCCCCCGCGCCGCGGACCGCCTGGACCCACCGCGGCCGCCGCTCTGGCGAAACGCCGGTCCCGGCGGTGGTTGGAACGCCTTTCATCCCCAATACGCCGGGCGCGCCCGTCGTGACCCACGGTTCGGGCGCCGATCTGATCGCCACCTGGGTTGTTCCCCCGATCGACGTGTCGCACAGCCTCGCGACCGGGTTCACGTTGCGGTACAGCCTCGCGGGCGCCGCGATCTGGACGATCGTGCCGAATGCGGCGAGCCCCCGGACCCTGACGGGCCTGCCCGCAGCGACGGCGTTCGATGTGCAAATCCTGGCGTCGAACCCGTTTGGCGGCAGCGCCTGGTCGGCGTCGGGTACGCTGACCACGGGGGTGGTTGGTCCGAACGCGCCGAACGTCCCGGCGATTGCCGGCGTCGCGCCGCCGCCCGACGGGACGGCCGGCAAACTGAAAATCGTCTGGACGCCGCCCGCCGTGGATGCGAGCCACGACGCCGCCACGGGCTATAACCTGCGCTACAGCCCGGCGGGC
>JAYWAX010000476.1:0-3913 GCA_043782125.1 Acetobacteraceae bacterium
CCGGAACGCGTCAGGTTGATGCAGGCGAACTGGATCGGGCGGTCCGAGGGCGCGCGGCTGCGTTTCGATCTGGTCCGGGATGAAAATTGGACCATCGACAACCTACGGGACGATGCGCCGGGCCAGGTCGAGGTCTACACCACCCGTCCCGACACGTTGTTCGGCATGTCCTTCATCGCCATCGCGCCGGAGCATCCCCTGGCCGCCGCGGCCGGCGCGCGCGACGAAAAGGCGGCGGCCTTCATCGCCGAGTGCCGGTCCAAAGGCACCAGCGAGGCAGTGATCGAAACCGGAGAAAAGCACGGCTACGACACCGGCCTGCGCGTGACCCACCCGTTTATCGACGGCGCCACCTTCCCTATCTGGATCGCCAATTTCGTGCTGATGGAATACGGCACCGGCGCGATCTTCGGCTGTCCCGCGCACGATCAGCGCGATCTGGATTTCGTGCGGAAATACGATTTGCCGGTCACGCCCGTCGTGCTGCCGCCAGACGCCGATGCCGCGAGCTTCGCGATCGGCGAGGTCGCCTATGCCGGGCCGGGCGTCGCGTATAATTCGGGCTTCCTGAATGGGTTGGATGTAGACGCGGCCAAACGCGCGGCGATCGACGCCCTGGCCGCGAAGGGCCAGGGACTGGGCGTCGTCAACTGGCGCCTCCGCGACTGGGGCGTCTCCCGCCAGCGGTATTGGGGCTGTCCGATCCCGGTCATTCACTGCGAGTCCTGCGGCGTGGTGCCGGTGCCTGCGGACCAACTGCCCGTGCGCCTGCCAGAGGACGTGACCTTCGACCGTCCCGGCAATCCGCTGGACCATCACCCCACCTGGAAGCACGTCGATTGCCCGTCCTGCGGCAAGAAGGCGCGGCGCGAGACCGACACGTTCGACACGTTCGTCGATAGTTCCTGGTATTTCGCGCGGTATTGCTGCGCCTCCGACACAGCCCAACCGCTGGCGCGGGACGCGGTCGATCACTGGATGCCCGTCGATCAGTATATCGGCGGCATCGAGCACGCGATTCTGCACCTGCTGTATTCGCGTTTCTTCACCCGGGCGATGAAAGCCACCGGCCACATCGCGGTGGACGAGCCGTTCGCGGGTCTGTTCACCCAGGGGATGGTGAACCACGAATCCTACCGCGCGCAGGACGGGGCCTGGCTGTACCCGGAGGAGGTGGACAAGCGCCCCGACGGCACCGCCGTGCACAAGGGCACCGGCCTGCCCGTGACCGTCGGCCGCATCGAGGCAATGAGCAAGTCCCGGCGCAACACCATCGACCCCGGCGAAATCATCCAACGTTACGGCGCCGATACGGCGCGCTGGTTCATCCTGTCGGACAATCCGCCCGACCGGGATATGGAGTGGACCGAGTCGGGCGCGGCCGGCGCTTACCGGTTCACCCAGCGGGTTTACCGGCTGGCGGAAAATACCGGTCCGGCGGTGCCGCAGCCGGTGGAATGCGGCGCCAACGGGCGAACGCTGCGCCGCGCGACGCACAAGGCGATCGCGGCGGTGACGGAGGCGTTGGAGAGTTTCGCGTTCAATGTCGCGGTCGCGCGTCTGTACGAACTCGCCAATGCCATTTCCGACTCGGAACGCGGCGGTCCCGAATCTGGGCTGGATTGGGCGCGGCGGGAGGCAGTGGAGATGCTGGCGCGTCTCAGCGCGCCGATGATGCCGCATCTGGCGGAAGAAACGATGACATTGCTGTATCCCGATGCCACCGATCTGGTCGCCGACCTGCCTTGGCCGGTGGCGGATGCGGCGTTGCTGGTGGCGGACAGCGTTACCATCGCGGTGCAGATCATGGGCAAGCTGCGGGGCACGATCGTGTTGCCGCCTGACTCGGCGGCGGAAACGGCGATCGCCGCCGCTGAAGCCGAGCCCAATGTCGCCCGCGCATTGGAGGGCAAGCGCATCGTCAAGCGGGTTCACGTCCCCAACCGGATCGTCAACTTCGTGATTGCGGGATGACCCATCTTCCGAACCGCCGTTCCGCGCTACTTCTGGGTCTGGGCGGTATCCTGTCAGGCTGCGGCTTCCACCCGGTTTACGCCCCTTCGGCTCCCGGTCCTGGGCCGGCAGGGGATTTGGCGGCGGTCGAAGTGCTGCCGATGTATGAACGGCCCGGCCAAATGTTGCGGGACGCGCTGCTGGCGCGTTTGCGCTCCGAACCCGGCAAGCCGCGCCGCTATGAATTGACAGCCGGTTTCGGCATCACGGGCGAGGCCGTCGGCATTCTGAACCTGACCCAGGCGACCCGTGTGCGGCTGGTCGGGACGGCGGCCTGGACGCTGACGGCGCGCGATTCGAAAAAGACCAAGCTCGCAGAGGGCAGCGAGCGCATTGTCGATGGGTTCGACATTTTCAGCGCCCAGTTGTTCGGGGTGGACCTGGATAATGAGGCGGCGCAGCGGCGGATGGCGATGCTGCTGGCCGACAAGGTCGTGCTCGCTTTGGCGGTTT
This sequence comes from Acetobacteraceae bacterium, assembly GCA_043782125.1. GTDB lineage: Bacteria > Pseudomonadota > Alphaproteobacteria > Acetobacterales > Acetobacteraceae > Rhodopila. Next base: position 2,467 of record JAYWAX010000476.1, read on the forward strand.
GGTTCGCTCGCCACCCTTCGGCGGCCGGATGAAACTGGCCGTCGCGCAGGTCGAGGCCTTCCTGCGCGCGCCCGGTTCCTGCCGGGTTGTCCTTTTATATGGCGACGATGCCGGCCTGATCCGCGACCGCGCGGTGGCCTTGGTGCGTGCCGTCGCAGGATCGCTCGACGATCCGTTCCTGGTGGTGGAACTCGCGCGGGACGAAATCGCGCGCCTGCCGGATGAGGCGGCGTCGTTGCCGATGACCGGCGGACGCCGCGTGGTGCGGGTGCGGGAGGCGACCGACGCGGCGCTGGCGCCGGTGCGAACCGTGTTGAAAGCGGGATTTCCGGGGTTTGTGGTGCTGGAAGGCGCGGGGCTTGCCAGCCGGTCGCGGCTGCGCACGGAGGTGGAGGCAGCACCGGACGGGGCGGCGATCGGCTGTTACCCGGAAGACGGCCGCGCGTTGGAACTCACGATCCGGGAGACGCTGAAACAGGCGGGTGTCGGTGTCGAGTCTGACGCGTTGTCCTGGTTGACAGGACATTTGGGCGCGGATCGGGCGGCGACGCGGGCCGAGTTGGAAAAACTCGCGCTGTATGTGGGGCCGGGCGGGCGCGCCGATCTTGACTCGGCGATGGCCTGCGCGGGGGATTTTTCCGGGCTGTCGCTGGACGATGCGTTGTTCGCGGCGACGGCGGGGGATGTCGCGATGACCGATCGGGCGCTGGAACTGGCAATGGCGGAGGGGGCGGCGCCGGTGCAGGTGTTGCGCATGGCGATCGGCCACTTGCACCGGCTGCAACGGGCGCGGATGGCGATGGACGAAACAGGCGTCAGCGCCGCCGACGCCGCGCGGGCGCTGCGCCCGCCGGTATTTTTCCGCAAGGTCGCGCCCTTCAATCGCGCGTTGAGCCTGTGGCCCGCCGCCGCGCTGGCCGCCGCGATTCAGGGGATGGTGGAAGCGGAGCGCGGTTGCAAGCGCACGGGATGGCCGGACCAGATTCTGTGCCGCAACGCGGTGCTGGCAGTGGCGCGCCGCGCCGCCGCATCCGGGCGCATGACGCGCAATTAACGTATCTTTGGACGGGTTTCGGGTAATAAGACTTTCTGAACCGTAAGCATCATGCAATGGTGATGACAACGCGATTTCAGTTCATGGCTGGTTTGCAGCCAAAAAGAGGATCGGACGATGTCCCAATCCGCCCAGGCGGACCCGTTGCCGGAATGGCGCTTCCCGCGCAGCGCGGCGCTGACATGGGACGATCTGGATTTGGTCCAGGCGGCGCTGCGACAGGCCGCGCCATCTTGGTCTGCCGAGCTTAATCAGACTTCGTGGGACGAGTCGACGATCGTGGCGATGCCGGAAGGCGCCAGCGATCTTCTGGGGCCGTCTTTCGTGCTGCACCGCACCGGCGGGCGGGTGCATCTGGATATGTTCCGCTGGGACGAATACCGGAAACTGGGC
>JAYWAX010000477.1:0-10807 GCA_043782125.1 Acetobacteraceae bacterium
AGACGTCCCACCGGTTGATGGCCAAGACCGCCGACGCCATAGCAATTGCGCACGACAATCGAGCACCAGGGCACCGTGGTCTGGTTGATCGCGGACAGCGCGCGCACGCCCCAGCGGATGACGGCGCTGCTTTCGGCGCGCAGCCCAACCTGGAAACCCGGACAATCGACCAGATGCACGATCGGCAGATGGAAGGTCTGCGCCATGTCGACAAACCGGATAATCTTGTTGCAGGCGTCGGCGTTCCAGGCGCCGCCCTCGAACAGCGGATCGCCCGCCAGGATCGCGACCGGCCAACCGTCCAAACGGGCGAAGCCAGTGACGATGGAGCGGCCGAACATCCGGCCCATCTCGAAAAAACTGTCCTTATCGACGACGGAATTGACGATCTTCCGCATCAGATAGGCGTGTTTTTTGACCCGGGGGATGACCGAAATCAACGACTCGTCGGCGCGGTTTGGATCGTCCCACCCTTTCGCGCGTGGCGGCACGCCGTGGATCGAACTGGGCAGATAGGACAGGAACCGGCGCGCCATTTCGAACGCGTCTTCTTCGGTATCGACGGCTTCATCGACCGCGCCGCACCCGACCTGAATGCTCCATCCACCGAGTTCCTGCTTGGTGCGCGGCTCGCCAAGGCGTTCGACCACTGGCGGGCCGGCAACGAAGACGGCGGAAATCTCCTTGACCATGACGGAATAATGCGCGGCAACCAGGCGCGCGGCGCCCAATCCTGCGACGGAACCAAGGCCAAGACCGACGACCGGCACTTCGGACATGTTCTGCGCCACAATGTCGAACGCGGTCGTTTCCCCCAGACCGCCCGGCAGATTGGCCCGTCCGGTGGTTTCAATCGTCTTGACCGAACCGCCGCCGCCCGAGCCCTCGATCAGCCGGATGATCGGCATGCGGAAGCGCGCCGCCATTTGTTCCGACATTTTCGGCTTGCCCTTGATCGAGGCATCGGCCGAGCCGCCGCGAATGGTGAAATCGTCGCCCGCGACAACGACCGGGCGCCCGTTCACCGTGCCCCGGCCGAAGACGCAGTTGCCCGGCATGAACTCGGTCATGGTGCCCGCGGCGTCGTACCAGGCCTTGCCGGCGATGCTGCCGATCTCGTGGAACGTGCCGGGATCGAGCAGCGCGTCGATGCGTTCGCGCACCGTCAGGCGGCCGCCCTTGTGCTGTCGCTCCACCCGCTCCGTCCCACCCATCTCGCGGGCCAGCGCCTGGCGCTGACGCAGTTCCACGAGTTCCGCCTCCCAGCCGATTAAGGCGGGTTTTTCGACGTTGACGCTGTCGTTCATGCGTTTCCGGTCCCTTTGTCAGGTCAGCTTGTTGGCGCGGCGCAGCGGTGCCAGACCTCTTCGGGTCCGTCTCCGCTGCGCAGGCGCATGATTGTTTCGCCATACAGCACCATCGCGATGGGCTTTCCGCTGGCGGGGTCGGTGTATTTGAAACCATGGCGATTGTAATCGCCGGTCAACCGCGCGCCCGTTGGCGTGACGATGGCGGGGCCGGCGATTTCCAGATGGCGGGTGCCATTATCGCACCAATGGCCATCGATCGCGTCCGCGCGCGCCGGACCGGCGAAGCCCAACAGAACGGCGGCGGAGGCGGCGAACATGAGGCGGTAGGTCATGATCCGGCAGGCTATGAGCCCCGGGGCCGCGATGCAAATGCGATCGTCGCGGCAATGGGTCGCGTCAAAGGATCCACACCAATGCGGCCGCGCCTTGACCCGAAACAGCCAAGGCGCGACGATCGAGCGAACCAAGGAGGGACCGAATGACAGCCGCGGACGACCGGAGCGGAAGCCTTCGCATGATTCGTGACAGCGCCGCGGGTATCGCGCCGCGCACGGGCGATTTCCGGCGCATTCGCGCGTTGCGCTTCACCGAACCCGGCTTCGACAGAGGTGTCTGGCGCCAGATGTGCGAAATGGGCTGGCCCGGCCTGATGGTTTCCGAAGACCTCGGCGGTTCCGGCCTGGGCGTTCAGGAATTCTGCGCCCTGTCCGAAGAGCTTGGTGCGAGCCTGCTGCCCGAACCGCTGATCACCGCGGCCTTCGCCGCCACATTGCTGCCCGCCGATCATCTCGCATCGGTTTTGAGCGGAGAGCGGATCGTTCTACCCGCGTGGCAAGAAAAACCTCACAGCATCGAAACGGTGGGCGCGACGACGCTATCCGGCGGGAAACTGAACGGGCGCAAGGTCTTCGTTCCGATGGCGGTTGGCGCCGATGCGTTCCTGGTGACCGTGCCCGGCGGTCTGGCGTTGGTCGATCGCGAGGCGGCCGGTGTGCATGTTCTTTCGGCGCAAACTCAGGACGGCGGAAATTTCGCGACCGTCACGTTTGACAACGCCGCCGCCGAATCGGTCCCGGGCGATGCGGACCAGGCCATCGAAGTCGCGGCGCTCGCCACGGGCGCCTACCTTCTGGGCGCGATGGACAGGGTGTTCGGGATCACGCTTGAATATCTTAAGACCCGCGAACAATTCGGCCGCAAGATCGGCAGCTTCCAGGCGTTGCAGCACCGGTCCGCCGATCTGAAAATCCAATTGGCGCTGACCTTGGCGACGGTCAACGCGACGGCACGCATCATGGATGACTCGCCGGACGCCAGGGAACGTAAGGCGGCGGTGTCGCGTGCGAAAGCCCGGGCCTCCGACGCGGCGAGCCTTGTCACCCGCGGGTGCATCCAGTTGCATGGCGGCATCGGTTACACAGACGCCGCCGATCCCGGGTTGTTCCTGCGGAAGATGATGGTGCTGGCGCCGATGTACGGGACTGCGGCTTTGCACAGAGCGAGATATCAGGCGATTGCGCCGGATTTGGACGAGGATTGAGCTTCGTTCTTTCTACACAGGCGCACGTTGAAGTAGCAGTCGTGCCGGACCCGGACCGGAAATCCGGCGTTCGCGGGTTCCGGTATGGCCATGCCTACCCCTGGTAGTCGAACAAGCAGATGGGCATGCCGATCTTCCAATCCGGGTGGAACCACGTGATCGTTAAAAGAGTGGGGTTCACAAGCACGGTGCCATTTTCGGAATCCGCCTTCACACCATGCGCCTGAGCAGCAGAGATAATGGGCGTTGCCATGGCTTGCTGAAAATCTTTTCCAATCATCGGATTCTGCGCCAGAAACGCCTTTACGTGTTTGGCGGTATGAAGAGTCCCGGCGACAAACAAATGAAAATCGCTGGATGGCTGGTACGCTCCAACTTTAAAATCGTGGACGTATTGTCCATGGAAATTGGAATCAGATTGTACGTCGCTGCCCAGGTCGTTTTCCACGAAGTCCTTGAATGCCGCGGCGCCATCGAACGCGATCGGGATCGCCACGTCGAAATGTCCGGTGGCCCAGAGAATTCCACGCTCATACCATAGCGGGCTGGGCAGCGGTTTCGGATGGTGGACGGGGGCGACCTTGTGTTTGCCGGCTGCATGCGCATGCGCCTTCGCGAGACCATGCAAATGCGCATTGCCATTTGGAACGATATTTTTATGAAATAAACGACCTTTCCGTCCCCCCTTGGCGTTGGACGGATGGATGCCGTGACCGCGGCCCGAGGGATGAAACATCGGCGGCATGATCGTTCTCCAGAGGTTGGTTCTTTCGATGAAGATACATCTCGCGACGTACATATTTCAACATAAAAAGACACCGCCGCATATTTTGTTACAAATCCTGATCGCGAACCGTTTTTCCGGAGATTGTTCCGGATTCGTTTTTTGAATCGGTCGAATGTACAAGCAGTTGCTGCATCTGGAACATCTTGCGTGTGGGACCTCAGGGTTTGGATCGTCCAGCCGGCTCCGGCCATGGTCCACGCGGCGGCATGTTTCGCAAACCGCTGGAAAGGCGAACTCACGGATCTTTCCCGTCCTCGTCATGGCCACCTGACGGGCCAGAAAAGCGGCTGCGCGCCACCACTGGTCCCCGGGACCAGGCCTTCGTTTCCGGAACGAAAATATTCTGTTTGGCATTTGGACGCCACTCGGACGTTCCGAGAGCGGTCCAGAAGTCCGGTGCGCGTTCTGGCCGTAGGGGCAGCCTGCGTTTGGGGATGCCGGTAGATCGACCAGAACGTTCGGCGCTTGTATGGCGACCATGCCGACGAACCACCCGGGGATAACGAGAATGGGGGCGCGGCTATGCCGCCGTCACTCGGTAAAACCCGGCAGGCGTGTCCCAGAACGCCTTGCGCGCCAAATCCAGACCCAGGACATGCTCCAGCATGTCGATATCCGCCGCCCGGAACGGCCGTTCCGCCCGCGTCGAAGGGATGTCGGTCCCGAACAGGAGCGCATCCGGCCTGACCTTGGCTACCGCTTCCAGCGTCCTCGGGACATTCAGTTTCAGCCGCCCGAACCCGGTCGCTTTGACCTTGCAACCCGCCGCGACAAGAGCCAGCAGAACGGGCACGCCGGCCTCGGTCATCCCGAGATGATCGATCGACAGCGCCGGCAATTTGGACAACTTATCGATGTGCGGCTTTAGCGCGGCGGCGTCCGCGTATATCTCGGCGTGCCAGGCGGCGACCGCGTGCATGCGGGACGCGAGCGCAACGATGTCATCAACGCTCTCGATCTGACCTCGGAACAGATTGAACCGCGCCGCCCGCACACCCAGCGCATTCAACCGGACGATCTCCGCGTCGGGGCAATCGGCGGCGATTTGCGTGACTCCAACCCAGTTGGGGCCGAGTTTCGGCAGAACATCCATCAGATAGGTTTGGTCGAAGCCCTGAAACGATCCCGACACGATGGCACCCGCCACCACCCCGAGCGGGCGGGCCTCCGCCAGATAGGCGTCGAGCGGAAAAGGCGGTGGCGTATAACCCTGGTTCGCCACGATGGGGAACCGATGGTCGATGATATGGCAATGACTGTCGAATAACCGGCGCGCGGTTTGGCCATCTGCCGCGCCGGCCACGAACGCCGCGGTGCCCGCGAGAACGGCGCGCCGGGTCGATCGCATGGCGACGCCCCGCGACCTTATTTGAACAACACCCGCGACGCCATTTCCGCCGCGTCCACGACGGGGGCGGGGAACAGGAAGAAGAACGCTGTGAAAAGGCCGGTCGCGGCGACCACGAAGGACAAGGCGGGCGGGCGGCGGTCGAAGGCCTGGGCCGGGGCGTCAAAGTACATCACCTTGATAATGCGGATGTAATAGAATGCGCCGATCACGCTCGCCAGGACGCCGACGATGGCCAGCACCCAGAGGCCCGCCTTCACGGCGGCGAGGAAGATATACAGTTTCGCGAAGAACCCGGCCATCAGCGGGATTCCGGCCAGGCTGAACATGAACACACTCAGCGCCAAGGCCAGGCCGGGGTCGTTGGAGCCCAGACCGGACAGGTCGGAGATGCTTTCCACGGGGCGGCCGTCGCGCTTCATGGCCAGGATGCAGGCGAAGGTGCCCGCGGTCATCAGCACGTAGACGACCATATAGACCAGGACGCCGCGCACGCCGTCCGACGACCCGACCGCGAGGCCGATCAGCGCGTAGCCCATATGTCCGATCGAGGAATAGGCCATCAGGCGCTTGATGTTGGTCTGGCCGATCGCTGCCAGCGCGCCCAGTACCATGGAGCCGATCGACATCATGACGACCAGCGACTGCCAGGCCGGGACAAGTTCTGCGAAGGAGGTGCCCATGACGCGCAGCAGCAGCGCCATCGCCGCGACCTTGGGGGCGGTGGCGAAGAACACGGTGACCGGTGTCGGCGCGCCCTCATACACATCCGGCGTCCACATATGGAATGGCACGGCGGAGACCTTGAACGCCAAACCGACCAGCACGAACACGACGCCGACGATCAGGCCCGGCGGCGCGGCGGCGGGCTTCATCAGCGACGCATGCAGCGCCTGGAAGTCCATCGTGCCCGAGAAGCCGTAGACCAGCGACACGCCGTACAACAGCAACCCGGACGCGAGCCCGCTCAGGACGAAGTATTTCAGACCCGCCTCGGCGGAACGGAGATTGTCGCGCGCGAAGGCGGCGAGGACGTACAGCGCCAGGGATTGCAGCTCCAGCCCCAGATACAGCGTCATCAGGTTGGACGCGGAGGCCATGATAAGCATCCCGACGGTCGCGAACAGGACCAGCACCGGATACTCGAACCGCGCGATGCCCTGCGACCGGTTCCAGTCCAGCGACAGGATCAGCGCAAGCGAACCGCCAAGCAGGATCAGTTCTTTGTTGAAGGTCGCGAAGGCGTCGGCGACGAACTGGCCTTGGAAGGCGAAACCGGCGTCTCTTGTGCCAACGAGCAAGCCCACGATCAGGAAGGCGCCGATCGCGAACATCGTGGCGAGCTGGGTGCTGTCGGTTTTGCGCAGCACGCCAAACACCAGGATCGCCATGCCGAGAACGGCCAGCACAATCTCCGGCAGTGCCAAAGTCCAGTTCATCAGTGCGTCATCCCCTGGGCCAATTTCACCGTGGAGGCGATGGCGGCGTGGTGGTGTTTCACGAGCGCCGCGACACTCTCATCGAAGAAACCGGTAAAACTGGAGGGGTAAATGCCCATCCACAACGTCAGAACGATCAGCGGCGCGAACACAGCCCATTCGCGCGGGCTGAGATCGAGGATGTGTTTCAGGTCGTCTCGTGCGATCGTCCCGAACATCACGCGCCGGTAGAGATACAGCATGTAGACGGCGCCAAGGATCATGCCGAGCCCGCCCAACAGGGCCAGCCAGAAATTGACCTGCAACGCGCCGACAATCACCAAAAACTCGCCGACGAAGCCAGCGGTGCCGGGCAGGCCGACGGAGGCCATGGTGAACAGCATGAACAGCAGCGCGTAAGCGGGCATCCGGTCGGACAGACCGCCGTAGCGGGCGATTTCGCGCGAGTGGATGCGGTCGTAGACAACGCCGACGATCAGGAACAGCGCACCAGACACGACGCCATGCGCCAGCATCTGGAACAGCGCGCCCTGGATGCCCTGCTCGTTGAAGGTGAAGAGACCGATCGTCACGACCCCCATATGGGCGACGGAGGAATAGGCGATCAGCTTTTTCATGTCCTCCTGCGCGAAGGCGACGAGGGAGGTGTAGACGACCGCGATGGTGGACAGCGTGTAGATCACCGGCGCGTAGGCCTGCGCGGCGTCGGGCAGCATCGGGATCGAGAACCGGACGAACCCGTAGGCGCCCATTTTCAGCAGCACGCCCGCCAGAATGACGGAGCCGGCCGTTGGCGCTTCCACGTGCGCGTCGGGCAACCAGGTGTGCATTGGCCACATCGGCACCTTCACGGCGAAGGAGGCGAAGAGGGCAAAGAACAGCCAGGTCTGCATGCCCACGGGGAAGCGGGTTTCCATGAGGACCGAGATGTCGGTCGTCCCGGCGTGCAGCCACATGGCGATCAACGCCAGCAGCATCAGCACGGAGCCGGTCAGCGTGAACAGGAAGAATTTGACCGCAGCATAGACCCGGCGGGGTCCGCCCCAGATGCCGATGAGGAGATACATCGGAATGAGGACCGCTTCGAAGAACATGTAGAACACGACGAAATCGGTCGCGCAGAACATGCCCACCATCATGGTTTCCAGGATCAGGAACGAGAGCATGTATTCTCGCACTTTGGTCTGGATCGATTCCCAGCTCGCCAGGATGCAGATCGGAGTCAGGACGGTGGACAGCAGCACGAACAGGATCGAAATCCCGTCCACGCCCATTTTGTAGCCGATGCGGTAATGCGGCAGCCAGGCGAGGGATTCGTTGAACTGAAAGCCGCCATCGCGCGGGTCGAATTTGACCCAGAGCACAAGCGACAGGGCCAGCACGATCAGAGAGGTCCAGAGCGCAGTCCAACGGGCGTTGGAGGCGACGGTTTCCTCATTGCCGCGGACACACATAATGACCACGCAGCCGATCAACGGCAGCCAGGTGATCAGGGAAAGCACGGGGAAGCCAGCGGCGTTCATCATCTCACCGGAACAACATGAAGACGCCGACCAGCACGACGACGCCGATCAGCATGACAAAGGCATAAGCGGCGAGCGAGCCGGTCTGGAGTTTCACCGCCTGGCGCGCGCCGCCCGCCGCGATCGCCGCGAGGCCGTTCGGCACGCCGTCGACGATCGTCGCGTCGCCGATCTTCCAGGCGAAGCGGGCGAGGCAGATCAAAGGCCGGACGAAAATACGGTCGTACAGCTCGTCGAAGTACCACTTGTTCAGCAGGAATCGGTAGATGGCGCCGTGTTCTTTCGCGAAAATGGCGGGCAACTCGGGCCGCGCGATATACATGCCATAGGCCAGGGCGATGCCCGCGACGCCCGCGATCAGGGGGGCGAGTTCGACGGATAACGGCGCATGCTCGATGTGATGCATGATTTCGTTTTGCGGATTGTTGAAGATCGCACCGTGCCAGAAGTGTTCGAAATCGTGGCCGATGAACCAGCCATTCAGCGCCATGCCCGCGAAGATCGCGCCGGCAGACAGGACCAGCAGCGGCACCAGCATGACCAGTGGCGATTCGTGGACGTGTTCCATGACGTGACGATCGGCGCGAGGTTTGCCGTGGAAGGTCATGAACAGCAGGCGCCAGGAATAGAAAGCGGTCAGAAACGCGGCCAGCACGGTGCAGACAAAGGCGTAGGAGCCCACGTTGCTGTGCGCCAAATAAGCGGCCGTGACGATCGCGTCCTTCGAATAGGAACCCGCGAGCGGCGGAATACCCGCCAACGCCAGATTTCCGATCCACATGACGGCACAGGTCACCGGGATCAGTTTGGCGAGCCCGCCCATTTTGCGCATGTCCTGCTCGTCCGACATCGCGTGGATCACCGAGCCCGCCGCGAGGAACAACAGCGCCTTGAAGAAGGCATGCGTGATGAGATGAAAGATCGAGGCCTGATAGGCGCCAACGCCCGCCGCCACGAACATGTAGCCAAGCTGCGAGCAGGTCGAATAGGCGATGACGCGCTTGATGTCGTTCTGGCAGCAGCCGACGGTCGCCGCGAACAGCGCGGTGGAGGCTCCGACGATCGTGACGAAGGCGGTCGCAGCGGGCGCGAATTCCATGACCGGCGACATGCGCGCCATCAGGAAGACTCCCGCGGTGACCATGGTCGCGGCGTGAATCAGGGCGGAGACCGGCGTCGGCCCCTCCATCGCGTCGGGCAGCCAGACGTGCAGGCCGAGCTGCGCGGATTTGCCCATGGCGCCGATGAACAGCAGAAAGCCGATGACCTCCAGAGCCGGGAAGTCGCGGCCAAAGAGGTGATACGAGTCGGTCGTGTGCTTGCCAACATTGGGGAAGATCGTGGCGAACTCGATGGAACCGAACACCATGAAGATCAGGGCGAGGCCCACGGCGAAGGGCAGATCGGCGATGCGGTTGACGACGAAGGCCTTGATCGCGGCGGCGCAGGCCGACGGGCGGTCGTACCAGTAGCCGATAAGGAGATACGAGCACAGGCCGACGCCTTCCCACCCAAAGAAGAGTTGGGCCAGATTATCGGCCGTAACCAGCATCAGCATCGCGAAGGAAAACAGGGACAGATAGGCGAAGAAGCGCCAGCGCGTGGCGTCGTGCGACATGTACCCGATCGAATAGACGTGGATCAGCATCGACACGAAGGACACCATGGCGACCATGGCGGCGGAGAGCGTGTCGTAGCGTAAAGCCCAGGAGACGTGGAGCTTTCCGGCTTCCATCCAGGTGCCGAGATCGATGACACCGGGTTCGCCGCCATGAACCAGTGCGAAGAACGCATAAGGGCCGCAGATGGCGGCGATGAGCATGCCAAGCACCGAGGCGCCCATGGCGGCGCGATCGCCGATCGCCTTGCCCAGAAGACCCGAAATCAGGGCGCCAACCAGCGGCGCGAAGATGGCGATCGCGAAAACCATGTCAGCCCTTCATCAGGTTGACGTCTTCAACCTGGATCGATCCGCGATTGCGGAAATAAACAACAACGATGGCGAGGCCGATCGCGGCCTCGGCCGCGGCGACGGTCAGCACGAGCATCGCCATGACCTGGCCCGCGAGGTCGTTCAACACGGCCGAAAAGGCCACGAGGTTGAGGTTGACCGCGAGCAGGATGAGCTCGATTGCCATCAGGATGACGATGACGTTCTTCCGATTGAGGAAGATGCCGAAGACCCCGATGGTCAGCAGGATGGCGCTGACGATGAGGTAGTGGTTGAGGGTGACGGCGGTCATGTTGTGGCCTCTCTCGTCAGGGCCTGGCCTCTCCTTGTCATGGCCCGGCCTCTCCTTGTCATGGCCCGGCCTCTCCTTGTCATGGCCCGGCTTGACCGGGCCACCGGGCGCGGCACCGGCGCCTGGCACGACGACGAACGAGCGGACAGTGGGTGAAGGCGTGCCGCTTCCGATGGCCCGGTCAAGCCGGGCCATGACGAGGAGGGGCCGGGCCATGACGAGGAGGGGCCGGGCCATGACGAGGAGGGGCCGGGCCGCGACGATGGGAGGGCGGCGTTGGCGCGCCGGTCAGTGATGGCCATGGTGCCCTCCGGCTTCATCGTGGACGGGCTTTGGCTCAGGAAGTTTCGGGCGCAGGAACCCGCCGCTTTCTGTGGTGCCCGCGCCCAGGGCGACGGTGACGATTTCCAGGGTTTCGGCGACGGTGCGTTGTGTTTGCACTCGGATGCTTTGATGTTTCGAGGTCTTGCGGTCGCGCAATGTCAGCACGATGGCGCCGATCATGGCGACCAGCAACACCAGACCGGCGGCCTGAAACAGGAAAATATAGTCGGTGTAGAGGACCCGGCCCAACGCCTCGGTATTGTTCATGTTCGCAGGGGTCGGCGACAGACGGA
>JAYWAX010000478.1:0-3909 GCA_043782125.1 Acetobacteraceae bacterium
CTCGCCGAACGGGTGTTCGACACGATCGCCGCGGACAGCGCGCGGGCCAAGGCGGCCTGACGCAAGGTCATCCCCTGCTCTTCCCCTCTTGCTCCCGGCCGGGCATTAACTTTGGCGCGCGCGGGCCCGCACCGGCTGTCGCCCCGCGATAACCACCGGAGCCCGGCGCCATGTACGATGACGACGATCTCGATGCCGCGGTCGCTGCGGGCGCGATCCGGGCGGAAACCGCCATTGCGCTGCGGGAATTCGTCGCGCGCAGGCGGGCGGGACCCGAAGCCGGACCGGTCGCGGACGAGGAACAATTCCGGCTCCTGACCGGCTTCAACGACATCTTCGTGACCATCGCCGCCGTCTTGCTTCTCGTCGCGGTTGGCTGGCTGGCCGGGGAACTGGTGCCGGCCGCCGCCGGTCTGGCGGTGGCGGCCGTCAGTTGGGGGCTGGCGGAGTATTTCACCCGCCGCCGCCGAATGGCACTGCCCAGTATCGTGCTGCTCGCGAGTTTCGTGGGCGGGGCCGGCGGCGAAGGCGCCCTTCTGGGCAACATCGCCTTTCCCCATTGGTCCAGCACCGCGATCGCCGCCGCCGCCGCGCTGGCCGCCGTCGTGGCGGCGCGCGGACATTGGTGGCGTTTTCGCGTACCCCTCACCGTGGCAGTGGGCGCGTGCGCGAGCGTGGCCGCCGCCGTGACGGTGATAGCCGCCCTGATCCCGGGCCTGGCCGATCATTGGGCCTGGCTGTTGCTCGTTGGCGGTGGGGCGCTGTTCGCCCTGGCAATGCGCTGGGACATGGGCGACCGGGCCCGCCTCACCCGCCGGTCGGACGTCGCGTTCTGGCTGCACCTGTCTGCCGCCCCCGCCATCGTGCATCCATCCTTCTCGCTTCTGGGTTTGCTCGCCAGCGAGGAAACCAGCCTGGCCAAAGCGGGCGTTGCGGTCGCGCTGTATGCCGCGCTGGCGCTGATCGCGCTGACCGTGGACCGGCGGGCGCTGCTGGTCTCGGCGCTGTTTTACGTTCTTTACGCCATCAGCGCGCTGATCCGCGCGGCCGGAGCGCTGAACGTCAGCCTCGCGTTAACGGCGGCGATCGTGGGTTCCGCGCTGTTGCTGCTGTCGGCCTTCTGGCACCCCGCACGCAAAGCCGTGTTGCGGTTGGTGCCGGACGCGATCCGCGCGCGGGTTCCGGCGGCGTGAAGCGGGCCAAGAGGATGCGGGGCTGGGGGGTGCGAGCCTTGGGGGATGCCGGCCTTGGGGGATGCCGGCCTTCTGGGATGCCGGCCTTCTGGGATGCCGGCCTGGGCAGTGAGGCACGGCCACGATCTCGCCACACTTTCGCCTCAACTCCGCGCCACCCCCCGCGAATAAGCCGCGTCCGGCCACACGTGACCGGGTTGGATCAGGCCCAGAGAGGCGCCGGACAGGCGAAGCTTCAGGTTATTTATGCCGCAGGTGCGAAACGGCTCACTTGCGCGCCGCGCGTAAATAGGATTCCTACCGCCAGGTAGCATGGCCCGACGCGACCTCGCCCCGTACGACCTTGAACGGCCTCTTGGACAGGAAACAGACTTTGACACAAGCATCGGTCAACTCGGCGAAACAAGCCGCGAAAGCGCTTTCCGGTACCGGCGTGCATGCCGGCCGGCCGGTCCATCCCAACCTCGCCGCCCCCGCGCTGGTGGCCGAGTCGCTGCGCCGGCGCGAGGGACGGCTGTCCGCCGATGGGTCTTTGATGGTGGAAACGGGCGTGCATACTGGCCGATCCGTGCGCGACAAGTTTGTGGTCGATGAGCCGTCGGTGACCAAAGACATCTGGTGGGGCGCCACCAACCAGCGTTACGCGCCGGAGAAATTCGCCATCCTGAAAGCCCGCGTGCAGGCGTATTTACAAGGCCAGGATTTGTTCACCCAGGACCTGTATGCCGGGGCAGACCCCGCGCATCGCGTCCGTGTCCGTTTGGTTACGACTCACGCCTGGTCTGCGCTGTTCGCGCGCAATATGTTCATCCGCCCGCCCGCTGCGGACCTTGCCGGATTCGAACCCGATTACACGATCCTGCACGCGCCGCTGTTCCAGACCGATCCGGCGATCGACGGCACGCGGTCCGAAACCACGATCGCCCTGTCGTTCGAACAGAAGATCATCGTCGTCGCGGGCACGGAATACGCGGGCGAGATCAAGAAATCGATCTTCACGGTGATGAACTGGATCCTGCCCGGCAAGGGCGTCATGCCGATGCATTGCAGCGCCAATATCGGCCCCGAGGAAGACGTCGCGCTGTTCTTTGGCCTGTCCGGCACCGGGAAGACCACCCTGTCCTCCGACCCGCATCGCCGCCTGATTGGCGACGACGAACACGGGTGGGGGGAGACCGGCACTTTCAACTTCGAGGGCGGTTGTTACGCCAAGGTAATCAACCTGTCGGCCGAGGCCGAGCCCGAAATATACGCCGCCACCAACCGCTTTGGCACCGTGCTGGAAAACGTGATCGCGGACGAACGCGGGATTCTGGACCTGGACGACGATCGCCTGACCGAAAACACACGGTCCTGCTACCCGGTGGAATTCATCCCGAACGTCGAACTCTCGGGCCGCGGCGGACAGCCGAAGAACGTGGTCATGCTGACCTGCGATGCCTTCGGCGTGCTGCCTCCGATTTCCCGCCTGACACCCGCACAGGCGATGTATCACTTCATGTCCGGCTACACCGCGATCGTCGCGGGCACTGAAAAGGGCCATAGCGGCGAGCCGAAAGCCACCTTCAGCACCTGCTTCGGCCATCCCTTCCTGCCGCGCCGGCCCGAGGTCTACGGCCGGTTGCTCGCCGATCTGATTGCCCGCGAAGGCGCCGAATGCTGGCTGGTGAACACGGGCTGGAGCGGCGGCAAATATGGCGTCGGCAAGCGCATGAGCATCCGCCACACCCGTGCCCTGCTGCGCGGCGCGCTGGACGGCACGCTGCTTCATGCGAAGTTCCGCCGCGATCCGTTCTTCGGACTGTCCTTCCCCGAACACGTCCTCGGCATTCCCGACGATGTTCTCGACCCTCGTCAGACCTGGGCCGACAAAGCCGCCTACGACGAAACGGCAAAAGCTCTTGTCGCCCGCTTCGAGGAAAATTTTTCGAACTTCGAGGGCGGGGTTGGCGACGACGTGCGCGCGGTGGCGATCCGGGCCGCCGCCTGAGCGCCCTGGATTTGTGAAACCAGGCAAAAGGCGGAGGTACCCCGCCGCCCCAACCGCGAGGTTTGTGTTGCGGATTTGCCTGTATTTCTATAGGTTGACGCATAATTCATGGTCGTACGCATGTCGCAGTCTGAAAACCTCGATCCGATCTCCATCGACATCCGCGCGAAAGCGCGTCAGCGCGATCTGATCGATCGGGCGGCGGAGCATCTTGGGCGCAGCCGATCCGACTTCATGGTGGAGGCCTCTTGCCGTGAGGCGGAGAACGTGTTGCTCGATCGGGCGTATTTCGCGGTCGACGCGGGTACGTTCGCGAAATGTCAGGCCTTGCTGGACCGCCCCTTACCCCCGACCGACAGGTTACGGCAGCTTCTAAGGGCACCCGCCCCTTGGGACGTCTCCTGCGACTCCTGACCCCGCCCGAGCCCATCGCAGCATGGCATCGGGTGGAGGACTTCGATAGCGGCGAAGAAACGCTCGACGCCTGGCTAAAGCGGCGCGCGCACAGAAACCAGGCGTCGGGCGCCTCGCGATGCTTCGTCATTCGCGACGGGGACAAGGCCGTTGGGTTTTATACGTTGTCGGCGGGCGGGATCGGCCACGACCTGGCGCCAAAAGCAATGCGCCGGAACATGCCAAATCCATTGCCGGTTTTGCTGCTGGGGCGTCTGGCCATCGACCGGCGATATCAAAATCAAGGTCTCGGGAAAGCATTGTTGAGGGACG
>JAYWAX010000479.1:0-3899 GCA_043782125.1 Acetobacteraceae bacterium
GTAAGCGTCCGGTCAGCCCCGCCTTGTTCCACCCCTCTGGGATGCCGACACTCCATCCATAAGGATCGCCTTAAGGTCGGAGTAAAGTACAGTGGCGGACGGAAGCATCGAGATCATCACGGGCCGCGAACGCCGCCGCCGCTGGAGCGTGCCGGAGAAGCTCCGGATTGTCGCGGAAAGCCACGAGCCCGGCGCCCGTGTCTCCGGTGTCGCGGCCCGGCACGACATTTGTCCGAGCCTGTTGCACGGCTGGCGCCTTCAGGCGCGTGAAGGGCGGCTGGGTCCTCCCGCCGCGCCGGAGTTCGTGCCGGTCCGGTTGATGTCATGGCCTGGTGACGCGCCGCTGACACCGGAGCCTCGCGTTTCGGCGCCGGACCGGGAGACAGCGGCGATCGAAGTGGTGTTGCCCTCGGGCGGGCGCATCCTGATCCGCCCCGGCGCGCCGCTTCCGGCGTTACGCGCCGTGATCGCGGCGTTACGCGGATGATCGCGCCGCCGCCCAATGTCCATGTCTGGCTGTCGTGCGGGCACACGGACATGCGCAAAGGTTTCGACGGTTTGGCGTCGCTGGCTCAGAATCACCTGGGCAAGGATCCGTTCGGCGGCCAGTTGTTCGTCTTTCGCGGCCGCCGGGGTGATCTGATCAAGGTATTGTGCTGGGATGGTCAGGGTCTTTGCCTGTTCGCGAAGCGGCTTGAAAAAGGCCGCTTCGTCTGGCCCCAGGCGAAGGACGGCGCGGTTTATCTCAGTCCGGCGCAACTGTCGATGTTGCTGGAGGGCATCGATTGGCGGGCTCCGGCGCGCACCTGGCGCCCCGGGCGGGCGGGGTAAGAAAATCGTTGCGGCCGTGCGATTTGGCCTGGCGGATCGCGCATCCATGAGCGATGATTCGCTCATGCCGTCACCGCTCGATCAGAGACAGCTGCCGAAGAATACCACCGCCTTGCGGACGTTGCTGCTGGCGCGCGAGGAAGAACACGCGGCTGAACTCGAAGCCGCGCGGAATGGCCTGAAAGACAAGGCTCTCGAAGTCGAACAACTGAAAGCCCGCCTCGCGAGGCTGTTGCGGCAACGCTTCGGATCGTCGTCGGAGAAGCTGCGGAGTTCGATCGATCAATGACAGCTGATCCTCGGCGATCTCGAGGAAGACGAGGCGGAGGCCGCGTCAGGCGGACCGGAGCCGGATACATCGGCGGCGGAGCCGGAATCCCAGGACCGGCCGCGGCGGAAACCGCAACGCAAGCCGCTGCCGGAAAACCTGCCGCGCGACATAGTGGAACATCCAACCGCCTGCGCCTGCCCCAAATGCGGCGGCGCGTTGCGGCGTCTGGGCGAGGACGTGACCGAAATACTGGAATACGTGCCCGGATCGTTCCGCGTGACCCGGCACGTGCGCCCGAAAATGTCCTGCCGCCGCTGCGAGGGCATCACCCAGGCTCCGGCCCCAAGCCTGCCCATCAATCGCGGCCTGGCGGGTCCCGGTCTGCTGGCGCATGTGCTGGTGGGGAAGTTCTGCGATCACCTGCCGCTGTATCGCCAGTCGGAGATTTTCGCGCGGAACGGCATCGATCTGGATCGTTCCACTCTGGCTGACTGGGTTGGGCAAACCGCCAGGTTGTTACGCCCGTTGATCGAGGCCGTTGGCATTCATGTCATGGAGGCCCAACGCGTCCACGCCGACGACACAACGGTCCCGGTGCTGTCGCCAGGAAACGGAAAAACCAGGACCGGACGGCTGTGGTGTTACGCCCGCGACGATCATCCGTTTGGCGGCGAGGCCCCGAGGGCGGTGCTGTACTGTTACAGTCCGGATCGAAAAGGCGAACATCCGGAAAAGCATCTCGCGGGATTCAAGGGCATCCTCCAGGCGGACGGTTACGCCGGGTACGCGGGGCTTTACCGGCAAGGCGTGACCGAAGCCGCCTGCATGGCGCATGTCCGGCGGAAATTCTTCGATATCCACGCGGAGACGAAATCGCCTCAGTCGCACGAGGCGTTGCGGCGCATCGCGGAACTTTACGCCATCGAGGCCTCGATCCGGGGCGGGACCGCCGAAATCCGCCTGACGGTTCGCGCGGCACGCAGCGCGCCGCTGTTCGCCGCGTTCCGGACCTGGCTGGATGCGGCGCTGTCGCGGGTCTCCGGCAAAAGCGCAATGGCCAAGGCGATCCGTTACGTCCTGACACGCTGGGACGCGTTGACCCTCGTGTTGCGTGATGGCCGCGTCTATATCGACAACAACGCAGCCGAGCGCTCGATGCGGCCGATGACCCTGGGCCGGAAAAACTGGCTGTTCGCTGGGTCGGACACGGGCGGCGAGCGCGCCGCCGCCATCTACACGCTCACCGGGACGGCGAAGCTGAACGGACTCGATCCCGAGGATTACCTCACCAAGGTCCCGGCCCGCATCGCCGATCATCCGGTCAAACGCGTCCATGAGCTGCTGCCATGGAACCTCGCCGGAGTGCGCCAGCGCCTGGATCAGCGGGATGCCGCCTGAGCGGTGAATTGTCCCGGCGCGGGGCTGACCGGACGTTTACACGAACACTGGTTCCCTCGCGATGCCTACCGTCTGACTTTCGCTTGGCTGCCTGAGAAGAGCGATGAAAAACCCGCCTGTCAGCTGATGGTCGATCTTCTGGTCCTCGCGCATGAGCGGGGCTGCGAAGCCGAACTCGCCACCATCCTCGCCGCCGGCCTCGCGGCGGATGAGTTTCCCAACATGGCGGTTTTGCGCGAACGCTTCGCACCCGGGCGCGCTGACCGCTCTGTGCGGCATCGGTTCGCTTCACGGCCCGATCCGGCGACGCTGGCGGGATCGACCGTTCCTCTGACGCCGCTGGCCGCATACGAGGCGCTCCTTGGGGACGATACCGGAGAGGCGTCATGACCCAGACCATCGACACCGCCCACCTCACCTTCCTACTCAACGATTTCCGGTTGCCGGCGTTCAACCAGGGCTGGTCGGCTTTCGCCGAACGGGCGGACAAGGAGGGCTGGCCCGCCGCGCGCTTCATCGCCGCGCTGGCCGAACACGAGATCGCCGAACGCGACAGCCGCCGTATCGAACGCCACCGCGCGCATGCGCGGTTGCCGCCTGGAAAAAACCTCGACGGCTGTGCGTTCGAGGCGGTGCCGATGATCTCCAAAGCCCATGAAATGGCGATCTGCGCCGGGGACGGCTGGATCCGCCAGGGTGCCAATCTGATCTTGCCCGGCGCACCGGGTGGCGGGAAAACCCATCTCGCGTCCGCCATCGGCCTGGCACTGGTATAAAATGGCTGGCGCTTGCTGTTTATCCGCACGTCCGACCGGGTTCAGAAACTCCAGGTCGCGCGGCGCGAACTGGCACTTGAGGCGGCCATCGCGAGGCTCGACCGGTTCCATCCGCTGATCCTTGATGATCTCCCTTACGTCAGCAAAAATCAGGCGGAGACGTCGGTTGTCTTCGAACTCGTCAGCGCCCAATACAAACGCCGATCGACCCTCATCACCGCCAATCAACCGTTCGGGGAATGGGGAAAGGTTTTCTCCGACTCGGCCATGACGCTCGCCGCCGCCGACCAGCTGGTTCATCACGCAGCGATCTTCGAAATGAATGCCGAGAGTTACCAGCGGCGCGCGGCACTGGAGCGTAAACAGAAGGCACCAGGCCGGCCGCCCAATCGCGCGACGATCAAGGACGCGGTGGATTTGTCGCGCCCCGACAATCAAACTCAGACTTAACGCTTGCCAGCGACAATCAGCGGGAAGATGACGACTTCGTCGCGATTACCAAACGTCATCCTGCTTGTCGCCGAGCACCATCCAGATTGTCGCGCTACAGGCCAGGAAGCTCACGGGCTTCCTTCACTGTCAGGCAGCCTTTCTTGTAGCGCTCAAGCGCTTGCTGGAAGCGC
>JAYWAX010000480.1:0-3876 GCA_043782125.1 Acetobacteraceae bacterium
TTCTTCAAGGGATACGCCGATAAACGCTTCAAAGACGTCGTCATGGCCGCCAGCGGCGCCCTGGGCAATGTCCCGATCCGCATGCAACAGTTTGTCGTCAAGGGCGGCACCTACGCGTATGGCAGCTACCCCGAAATCGACGCGCTGTTCCCCGGTCAGGCGACCGAACCCGACACCGCAAAACGCACGGGGATTCTGCACCAGATGCAAGATATGTTGCACGAACGCGCCATGTTTGCGCCGATCTGGCAGATCGCCGCCACCGTTGGCGTCGGCCCCCGCGTCGGCAATGCCGGTCTCGGACAGATCAAAGGCTACCCGTGGACCGGGCCGTACGAGGATCTGACGCTGAAGGGAAAATAGGCGGCCGGCCGGAGCGAACCGGCGGCTGGTGCTGCTGGAGGGGATCGAACTCTCGACCTCTCCCTTACCAAGGGAGTGCTCTACCACTGAGCTACAGCAGCGCCATGGGCGCCGGGCGCGTTCATAGGGGTTCGCCATGGCCCCGGCAAGACCCATTGCGCGGGGAACCGGAAGACAATTCGCCCGGCGCGAACATTCCCACCTTCGCGCCGTTCCAGGTAACACTTCCTTAAGCCTTTCGCGGTCTAATACGGCGTCCCGAGTTCAGGATCGCCGTGGTATGCAAGATATCCTCTCCCCAGACCCGATGGCCCGGCCGTCAGCGGCCGAATTGCTCCAGGGCGCGCTCCTGGACAGCCGCCAACGATGGCGAGACCTGGTCAATCTCGCCGCCGATTTCGCGTTCGAAACGGACGAATGGGGCCGATTCGCGATGGTTTGTCCCGAAAATGCCCTGGGTTGGGCCGCCAACGCGCTGATCGGCCAACCCTGCACCGCGATTCTGGCCGATGGCGGCGGCGGCGCGTTCAACCCGTTCCGGGTCAGCGCCCGGGTCCGCCACCGCCAGGCATGGCTGCGGCGCGGCGACGGCGGCGCCGCGTGCCTGTCATTCTGCGCCGCCCCAATCCGCGACGCCACCGGACGCGTCACCGGCGCCCGGGGCCTCGGCATCGACATGACCGAACTGGACAGCCAGGCGGCGCAGGTCGCCTCTGCGCTGCGCCGGGCGGAAGTGCTGGATCATATCCTGTGGCGCACGGGACAGGAGGTCATGGCCCCGCGCATGATGGCCGCCGCCCTCGAAGCCCTCGCCAACGCCCTGGGCGCGGACGGCGCCGCTGTGCTGTTGATCTCCGCCGACGAAGCCGGAGTCCGCCTGGCGCACGCGACCGGCACCGGAATCGAGTCGGTGATGGACACCGCGGGCCGCCAGTTGCTGGCCGATGGCGCCGGCGCATCGCAGGCCGTGAACGCCGTGGGCAATCCGGTCCTGAGCATCGTCTGCAAAACCAAATCGGGCGAACAGGCCGGACTCACCGCCTGGCGCGCGGCCGGGGCCCGCCTTTGGGATCGCGACGATTGCCTGCTGATCGCCTCGGCCGTGAACATCGTCCGCATGGTGCTGGAACACGAATCGATCCAGCACGAAATGGCATCGCAAGCGCGAACCGATTCGCTGACCGGCCTGCTCAACCGCCGCGCGTTTCTGGAGGAAGTAGAGCGTCACGCCGTCCGCCTGGACAAGGAAGGTCTGACTGGCACCCTGATTTTCATCGACCTCGATCACTTCAAGCCCGTCAACGATCGTCTGGGCCACGAAACCGGCGATCGCGTGCTGCGGGGCACCGCTGCCTTGCTGCGGGCCACCTTCCGTCCCGGCGATCTGGTGGCGCGTCTCGGCGGCGACGAATTCGCGGTCTGGCTGAACGGCGCCGATCACATGACGGCGGCAGAGCGGGCGGAATATCTGCGCGACGCGGCACCCCGGGCCCTGACGGAAATCGTTGGGACAGAGGTCCCCCGGCTGACCATGTCGATCGGCATCGCCAGCCGGGAACCCGGCGCGGAGGAACCCTTGGACAGCATCATGCGCCGCGCCGACATGGCGATGTACGAAGTCAAGCGCGGCGGCCGCGGTCACTGGCGCGTGTCGCTGCGGCAACGGCCATGATCGCCGCCCTCGACGAAACCACCCGGGTCCGCCTTGGGGCGCAGCCCAATACGCTGCCCGAAACACTGCGGAGTCTGGAGGCCGACCCATCGGTGACCGTGCGCGCCAGTCTGGCGTTGAACCCGGCGACCCCGCCCGAAACCAATGCCGCGCTCGCGCGCGATCCGGATGAACGGGTGCGTACGCTGATCGCGCGCAAACTCAGCGCGCTGGCGCCCGCTTTATCCGCGGGGGCGCAGACAAAGCTGCAACAGGAAACGCTGGAAACGCTGACGGCGCTGGCCCAGGACGAAGCCGCCCGGGTGCGCGCGGCGATCGCCGAGGCGGTGAAGGACATGCCGGCCGCCCCGCGCGAATTGATCCTGCGCCTGGCCCACGACAAGGCAACGAATGTTTGCGAACCGGTCATCCGGTTCTCGCCGCTGTTGACCACGGACGACCTGGTGGCGCTGGTCGCCGCAGCCCCATCCACCGGCACCCGCCTCGCGGTGGCCCAGAGGGCAGCCATCGACGCGGCGGTCAGCGACGCCCTGGTGGAGAACGGGACGGACGATGTCATCCTCGCTTTGTTGTCGAACGGGTCCGCGCAAATCCGCGAAGCGACGTTGGACGCGCTGGCGGAACAGGCTGAGGCGCACGCGTCCTGGCAGGGACCGCTGGTGCGCCGCCCCGTTCTGTCGGGCCAGGCGGTCGCCACCCTGTCGCGGATCGTCGCGGACCATCTGATGGAGGTTTTGGCGGAACGCGGCGATTTGACCCCGGACGCGGCAACCACGCTGCGCACGCGTGTATCGGCGCGTCTCGTCCCGCCCTCCCGGCCGGAAGAGTCCGCCCCGGCAACGGGAGTCGCGACCGAGGCCGACATTCTCGACGCTGCCCGCGATGGCGATGCGCGCAAGGCCGCGACATTGCTGGCCGCGGCCGCTGGCGTCCCGCTGGCGGTGGTGCGCCGCGCCGCGACGTTGCGCAGCGCCAAGGGCCTCGTCAGCCTGGTCTGGAAGGCCGGGTTTTCAATGCGCGCGGGCTATGCGGTGCAATTGTTGCTCGCACGGCTTTCCCCCGGCGTGGCGTTGAAGGCCGGGCCAGGGAATAATTTTCCCCTGTCGGTGCAGGAGATGCGCTGGCAACTGGAGTTTCTGACCGGTAACGGGCGCTGAGCAATCTGGCGGAAATGGTGGTGGAGCTGAGGGGGATAAATTCCTCAGGCAATCTCAACGACTTGCGCGGGCAACCCGATACCGGATGGCCCACCGGAACACAACGCTTTTTTCCGGGTTTGGCAACCCCGGCGGCGGTGCTGTCATGAGCATCGCCCTATTAAACTGGGCCTTCCGGTTGCCGGTCACAGGTACTCGCAAGGCCGTCATCGTGGCCCTGGCCAACGTCGCGAACGACCAGGGCGTGTGCTGGCCGTCCGTCGCGACCTTGGGGCTTCACGCGGGGGCCGGAGAACGCGCGATCAGGAACGCGCTTCGCGACCTCGAGAGGGCCGGAATCATCGTCACCGATCAGTCGAGGGGGCGGACTTCGAGTCGCTACAGACTTGCCGTCAACCCGGCATCTGGTGCCGGGAACGAGGCGCGCGAAGGCGATCAGGATCAACCGCAACCCGGCACGTCGTGCCCCGTAACCCGGCATATGACGACCGCCAACCCGGCATCTGACGACACTCAACCCGGCATAATATGCCCCCTAACCTTAAGTGAACCAATAAAGAACCATAAGGGAACCGAGAGAGACGCGCGCGCGGAAACCGCCACCGTGATTCCGTTGTTCCCGGACCTGCCGGACGAAGGCCCGGAACCCATGGCCCAGGCGGTGCCGGAACCGGCAAAGCGAAA
>JAYWAX010000481.1:0-3873 GCA_043782125.1 Acetobacteraceae bacterium
CCTTGGTTCAGGGGGAGGGAGGGTGGTCCAGGCTCGCGACCCGGAAAACCCGCCAAAACGGCCACAAACGCCTCTGCCAGGCGAGGAATAGCATCCTCAGCCTGGCGGGCGTTTGCCGTTTCCTCCCCAAACCTGGCCCCTCGTGCGCGACCGGTTCGGGCCGTACTCTTGTTAACCAATTGGAAGCCTTTTGTCACCTAAGTTGTGCCCGATTTTCGCCTGAATCGCACAGTTTATTTCGAATTTCCGTTGTGCATTGCACAATAATTTCGTTCAAAAATTTAGATATGTGCGTACGGACCGGCATCCCGCGTCGCACCATATCCGCAGGACATGTTATACCAGCCGTTCGGACGATTGACTCTTGGCACGGCTTCTCCCCCTCGTCATGGCACGGCTCGACCGGGCCATCGGGTGCGGCACATCGATCGAACGAGAGGCGCTTTCCGCAGTTCATCGTGCCCGCTGTCGCAATGGGGTACCGCTCCGGATGGCCCGTTCGGGGGCGTGCCATGACGCGGAAAGGACCTCGCGATGGGTCAAACGTTCTGCGGGTTGGTATTATCCTGCGGACCTGACAAGCGGGACGAAGGATCGACTCATGCCGGACACCCGCGCTCTTATGGAAAAATTCAGGCGTCACCGCCTGAGCGGATCGCCGAGGTGGAAGATTTCGTGGCCTTCATCGCCGCCCGCGAACATGACCGGCGGCGGACACGCGCGGCCTCCGCCGCGCATGCGCCCGCATTCGCCGCGATCTGGAACAAACCGGACGACGACGCCTACAATGTGCTTCGAGGCCGGTTCCTGGACATTTGGCGATGTCGTGCTGGCGCCCTACCCGTTTGCCAGCCAGGCGAGCACCGCGGGTTCTTGCGAATTCTGGCCCGTTACATCGACGTCGGGCCGAACCGGGCGACGGCGCGCCGCGTGTGACAAATCGCGCGCCAACCCTTAGGGTCCGCGCCGTACCGCGAACAGATGGATCGATCCGCCCATGCGCCTGACCCAGGGTTTCATCCCGACCCTCAAGGAAACCCCGAACGAGGCGCAAATCGCCTCGCACCGCCTGATGCTGCGCGCCGGACTCGTGCGTCAGACCTCGGCCGGTATCTACGCATGGCTGCCGCTGGGGTTGCGCGTGCTGCGCAACATCGAGCGCATCGTGCGCGAGGAACAGGACGCCGCTGGCGCGCAGGAACTGCTGATGCCGACGATCCAGCCGGCCGAGCTGTGGAAAGAGAGTGGCCGCTACGACGATTACGGCAAAGAGATGCTGCGGATTATCGATCGCCACGGCCGCGACATGCTGTACGGACCCACCAACGAGGAAATGATCGTCGATATTTTTCGGCAGTCGGTCCACTCGTACCGCAACCTGCCGCTGAATCTCTACCATATCCAATGGAAATTCCGCGACGAGGTCCGTCCCCGCTTCGGCGTCATGCGCGGGCGCGAATTCCTCATGAAGGACGCTTATTCCTTCGACATCGACCGCGCGAGCGCCGTGCTGAGCTACCGCAAGATGATGCTCGCCTACATGCGCACCTTCCAGCGTCTGGGCTTGAAGGCGATCCCGATGGAGGCGGATACCGGCCCGATCGGCGGCGATCTCAGCCATGAATTCATCGTCCTGGCCCCCACTGGCGAGAGCCAGGTGTTTTACGACGCGGCCTTCGAGGACATCGACTACGGGGCAACCGGCGCGGGCGGATTCAGCCATGAAAGCCCGGAGGATCTCGAACGATTCTTCCACACCATGACCTCGGTCTATGCCGCGACCGATGAAAAGCACAACGTCGAAAAATGGGACACGGTCGCGCCGGAGCGGCGGCGCGAGGGCCGGGGCATCGAGGTCGGTCACATCTTCTGCTTCGGCACCAAATACACCAAGGCGATGGGCGTCACCGTCGCGGGCACGGACGGCAAACCAATCCATCCGGAAATGGGCAGCTACGGCATCGGCGTGTCCCGTCTCGTGGGCGCGGCAATCGAGGCCAGCCACGACGAGGCCGGCATTATCTGGCCCGACGCGATCGCCCCGTTCCGGGCCGCGATCCTGAACCTGAAATCCGGCGATGCTGCCTGCGACGCCCTGTGCGAACGGCTTTACGCCGCCATCGGACCGGACGCGCTGTACGACGACCGCCCGGATCGCGCCGGTGTCAAATTCAACGACGCCGATCTTCTGGGCCACCCCTGGCAGGTCATCGTCGGCCCGCGTGGCGCCGCGGCCGGAAAAGTCGAGATGAAACGCCGCGCCACCGGCGAACGCGCCGAACTCAGCCCCGAAGACGCGCTGTCAAAAATCGCCGAAACCGCCAACGGCCGAGGCTGACCCCGCCCATGTTCGGCCCCTTCGAACGCGCCGTCGCCGGACGTTACCTCCGCGCGCGCAAAGGCGAACGCTTCGTCTCCATCATCGCAATCTTCTCCCTCATCGGCATCGCACTGGGCGTCGCGACCCTGATCGTCGTGACCTCCGTCATGAGCGGGTTTCAGACCGAGATGGTTTCGCGGTTTCTCGGCGTGAACGGCCACGTCACCATCGAGGCCTATGCCGGGCAGAAAATCGAGGGGTACGACGATCTCACGCGGAAAATCCGCGGCCTGAGCGGCGTTGTGTCCGCGCTGTCGCTGCTGGACGGCCAGGTGCTGCTGAATACGGAAAGCAACGCCTCCCGCGGCGGCCTCGTGCGCGGCATCAGCCAGGCCGACCTGAAAAATCTGGGCCGAATCGGCGAAAACATCGTCGCCGGAGACCTGGAAAAATTCACCGGCGACAACGCTTTGGCGATCGGGGTCGGTTTCGCGCAGGCCTATCGCGTGCAAATCGGCGATTTGGTCACGCTGATCTCGCCGCAGGGGGCGGCGACGGCGTTCGGCACGATCCCCCGCGTGCGCGCGTACAAGGTCGTGGCCATCTTCGATTCAGGCCTGCACGATTATAATACGTCGGTCGTATTCATGCCGCTGGACGCCGCGCAGATCTATTTTCAGAAGCCGAACGGCGTGACGCAGATCGAAATCCGCATGGACGATCCGAACCATGCCGACCGGCTCGCCGCGTTGCTGCCGCCGTTGCTGACGGGACGCGCGGTGCTGGTGCGCGACTGGCGGCACGCGAACGATGTCATCCTGAGTGTGTTGCAGGTGCAGAAAGACACAATGTTCATCGTTCTCGGCATGATCGTGCTGGTGGCGGCGTTCAATGTCGTGTCGTCGCTGATCATGCTGGTGAAGGACAAGCGCGCGGATATCGCCGTGCTGCGCACCATCGGCGCCAGCGCGGGCGCGATCCAGCGCATCTTCATGATGTGCGGCGCCTTCGTGGGCGTCGCGGGCACGCTCCTCGGCACCGGTCTCGGCGTGCTGGTTTGCCGCAACATCGTCGAGATCCAGCGCGTCATCGAGCGTGTCACTGGCGGTCAGGTCTTCGACGCCTCCGTCTTCATGCTCAGCACCCTGCCCAACACGATCGACTGGGGCGACGTGATCCGCGTTGTCGCGCTTGGCCTGGTCCTGTCCATCCTGGCCACGCTCTACCCGAGTTGGCGTGCCGCGCGCACCGATCCGGTGGAGGCCCTGCGCCATGAGTGATCCGCTGGTGCTCCGCGATGTCCACCGCACTTATAAAGGCGAAGCGGCCGAGGTTCGCGTTCTCCGCGGGGTCGATCTGACGCTGCGCAGCGGCGAAATCGTCGCTTTGGTCGCGCCCTCCGGTGTCGGAAAATCGACGCTGCTTCATATCGCTGGGTTGCTGGACCGGCCGGACCAGGGCGCCGTGCTGGTGGACGGCAAGGACGCGGGCAATCTGGCGGACGCCGCCCGCACCGCCGTGCGCCGCGACACCATCGGCTTCGTCTATCAGTT
>JAYWAX010000482.1:0-3871 GCA_043782125.1 Acetobacteraceae bacterium
GGCGCGTCGTCGAACGCGACCGGCGCGGCGGCGCTTGGCGGCGATTGGACTTTGGAAGTCACGACCGGCCCGTTGAACCGGAACATCAATCCTTTCACCACGGCGGCGCTCGCTTCGTTCCAGGGCATCCTCGACACGCCCGCGCCGACGGTCACGCTCAGCCTCGCGCCGGGAATCGGCGCCACCACGGCCGGGCGCGTGCTTTTGGGCGACAGCCTGACCGCGAACGTCACGTTCCTGAACGGAGCGCTCAACGCGGCCGGCTTCGGTCCCTATATCGAATTATTCGCACCCGTTGGGCTGACACTCAGCGGCTCCGCCAGTTCGGGTGGCGCGACCCTGACCAGCCTGTCGGCGGCGGTCAGCGGCGGCAGCGCGATCAACCCGCTCACGAATCTCGCTGAGAGCGCCCCCGCCGGCTTTTCCACCGGCATCATGTACGTGTTCCAGCTTCCCTACGGCAGCTACACCCCTGGGCAGCCTGCGGTGTCGATGACCGCGAGCTTCGCGATGGACTCACTGCCGTCCCGCGTGGGAACGACGCTGACGGTGGATGCGCGGGGCGCGTTCCAATACGGCGCCGTCGCCACAGGCGGTCCGAACATCCTGGGTGCCGCCGTCGTGAAATCCGACGTGGTGGAACTCATCGAAAGCTTCGCGACCGTGTCCACGGCCTTCGGTGAGTCGGAAACCGCCACCGGCCCGGATTTCCCCGTACAATACACGGTGCATTTATTGCCCGCGCCCGCCGTGACCGCGGGCAATCCGATCAATAACCTCAGCCTGGCATTGCAACTGCCGAATTCGGTCGCATGGACCGGCGGTGCGGTGACCGCGACCGGCGGCGGCGGCGGCACGGTCGCCGCGGCGGCGGCTTCGGGCGGCACTGTGGAAACCGTGAACATCGCCTATACTGCTTTGTCCGGCGGCGAGCAGACGGTGACCATTCCGGTTTTCGTGCCACGGACTTACGGCTATACGGCCGGCGGCGGAATTGCGGGCGCGCCCATCCTCGACCCGGCGACTGGCGCGCCGGTCGCGGTGACGATTTCGCCGCAATATACCTATGGCGCGACGGCCTGGAACGGTGTGCCGTTGACGACTCAGAACGGCACCGTGGCGGCCGCCGTCTTCACCGCCAAATCGCTGGCGGTGCAGCTTCTCGCCGATACCGCCAATGCGCTGCCTGGGCAGGACATTCATTACACCGAACGGTTTCAGGTCTCCGATTACTTCGGCCTGAGCAATCTGCAACTGAAAGCGCAACTCAGCGACGGCCTGACCTTCGATCCGGCGGTGACCCCGGTGCTGACCGTCGCCGCAGCGAATGGCGGCGTGGGCGGCACATCCAACTTCGCGCTGACCGGCAGCACGACCGCCACGGTCAACGCGGAAACCGTGCAGAACGCGGGTGGCGGCACGAACTGGACCTATGGCTTCAACAACGCCGACGGCTCGACATCGGTGAACTTCAACGCGGGCGCACAACTGCCGGGCCGTTATGGCGCGGGCGCGACCGGCAACGTCACCTTCGCCGGAACGGTGCTGGAGAAATATCCAACGGCGAAGGACAATCAGGCCGCCGCCGACGGCTTCCTGCGCGAATCCGATACGGTCAGCGCGACCGGCGCGGGCAACACTGCCACTCTGGCAAATTTTCTGGGGGCGAATACCTATTCCGCCGATATCGGCCCGATCGCGGAAGGCACCGCGACGCCGGTGGACACCATCCCGTCGGGCTCGCTGACTCAGCAGGTCTCGTTCGTGAATGGCGCGGCCTATACGGGACAGCTGATCAATCCCGGCGATATCGTGGTTTATAGTTTGGTTTATTCGCTGCCGGCCGGTGGCAACTTCGCCGATCTGAACCTGTCGGCCTTCCTGCCGGAGCCGGTGTTCTCGGTGCTCAACCCGGCCAACCCCGACGCCACCACGGCGGCGGATTTCGCGAGCAACAAGACATCCACCTTCGGATTTTCGGCGGCGGCGGCGTCGGCGCTGGCGGCGGGCAATTACACCTTCGCATTGTCGCCGGGACTTGCGGGCTCCGGTGTCACCGTATCCGGTGGAACCGGGTCGGAGCCCGCGAACAGCGTCGCGTTCACTGCCAGGTCGGGCACCAATACGTTCTTCAATTCCGCCAGTCACGCGGCGCAGTCGATCACGGTCTCGCTCGCGGTGAAGGCGTCCGGCCAGCCCTTCGTGGATGGACTGAAGCTGACGGCGCAGGCCAATTCCAGCTTCACGCCCGCGCGTTCGGCGATTTTCGCGCGACAGGTCGCGGCGACGATTGCAATGGGCCAGCCGGTTTTGCAGGTGCAACAGGGCGTGGTGTCGATCGTCGACGACAACAACGTTCTGGCCAATACCGCGACGGGCGTCGTGTACAGCAATGGCGGCACGAAGGCGCCCACAACTGTGTTTTCGGGCGCGACCAGCGGTTCGGCTTTGGTGGGCGGTACCGGACCGGCGGCGCTGGACAAGACGACGAACGATCTCGATCTCGCGGGCGCCCAGGCGGGCGATACTGTGCGCATCGTGGACGCGGTGCAGAATACGGGGTCGTTTCCGGCGTTCGACGTGATCCTGAAAGACGCGCTGGCGCAGGGGTTGAGCCCCGCGGATGTGTCGAAACTGACGTTCACGCGTGGCGATGGTACGGTGCTTTCGGTGCTGGACCCGAACACCGGAACGAAAGTGACCGGTGCGGCGGCGATCGCCGCGTTCTTCGGCGCGACTGGCCTGGTCCTGGAAAACGGCCCGGATACCAGCACCGCCGTGCTGGCGAAAAGCGGCACGAATCAGGACATCGTTTACGTCACCTACGACGTGAAATTGCCCAATACGACGCCCACGGCGGCCACGCTGACCGGGAAGGCGACGATTGCCGCCTGGACCAACCACGACGTTTACAAGGCGACCGGCGCCGGGTTTACCCTGACCGATCCCACCAACAACTTCGACGCCAACGCGGCGAACGCACCCGCGATCACCAACGGCGGCAAGTTCCTCACGGACACGGCGACGATCGCGACGGCGGTGCCTAAGCTGACCGACGTCATCGTGGGGGAGGTTAACAAGTCCGACGGAACCGCGGTTCTGCCCGCCAACACCTTCCCGTCCAACAAGGCCACCGCCGTTCCCGGCGTCACCATGAGCCTGCAGGCCACCGCGACCTTGCCGCAGGGCAAGAACACCTCGGTCACGTTGACGGATATTCTCCCGGCGGGCCTCAATCCGCTGACTGCGGCGGGCACCTATACCGTGACGCTGACGAAGAACGACGGCAGCACCGTCGATCTGACGGCCAGCGCGACGTGGACCGGTCAGACCCTGGCCGTCGCGCTTGGCGACGTGCAGGTCGATCCTGCCGCCGGTGGCGACAAAAGCGCGACCGTGACGGTGAATTACCAGGCCCTGGTGCCGCAAAAGCAACCCACGCCACTGGACACCTCTGCCTGGTCCTCCGCCACAACCGGCGACACGACCCTGAAGGACACCTTCGCGGCCACGGCGGAGGGTCTGAAGTTCGGCTCCACCACTGCGACCGACACCAAGACGACGACCGGAACATCCAATATTTCCGGTGTCGAGAACGATATTCTCGTCACCAACCCGCGGGTGACCTCCACGATCACGGAAGTGACGAACGACCTTGGCCAGACCACGCTTGGCCAAACGGTGTTCAGCCAGGAGCAGATCACCTATCAGATCACATTGACGAACACCTCGACGACCGCGACGGCCTATGACTCGGCGGCGACGATCGCGTTGCCGGCAGGGATCAACTATGTCGCGGGGTCGCTGACGCCCGTGTCCGGCGCGGCGGGCACCGCGACGCAAGGCAATATCGGCAATGAGGGCGCGGCGC
>JAYWAX010000483.1:0-3869 GCA_043782125.1 Acetobacteraceae bacterium
GTGGTCGAACGGCTGGAATACGATCCGAACCGGACCGCGTTCCTGGCGTTGATCAAATACGCCGATAACGAGTTGGCCTATATTCTGGCGCCGCAGCGCCTGAAGGTTGGCGATCCGGTGGTCGCGTCGGCCCGCGCCGACATCAAGCCGGGGAATGCGATGCCGTTGTCGGCGATCCCGGTCGGCACGATCGTCCACAATATCGAGATGAAGATCGGTGCGGGCGGCAAGATTGCGCGATCCGCCGGGACGTATGCTCAGTTGGTCGGCAAGGACTCGGGTTACGCCCAGATCAAGCTGACGTCTGGCGAGCTTCGGGTCGTACGGGCCGAATGCATGGCCAGCATTGGCGCCGTGTCCAATCCGGACAACATGAATCAAAAGCTTGGCAAGGCCGGCCGCATGCGGTGGCTCGGTTTCCGCCCGCATAACCGCGGCGTTGTCATGAACCCGGTCGATCACCCGCATGGCGGTGGCGAAGGCCGGACCTCGGGCGGCCGGCATCCGGTCACGCCGTGGGGTAAGCCGACCAAGGGCGCGAAGACGCGCACCAACAAGCGGACGGATAGCCTGATTATCCGCCGCCGTAACAAGGGCAAGTAAGATGGCGCGTTCCGTCTGGAAAGGTCCGTTCGTCGACGGCTATATGCTGGCGAAAGCGGAAACCTCCCGTGCATCCGGCCGCAACGAGATCATTAAGATCTGGTCGCGCCGTTCGACCATCCTGCCGCAATTCGTCGGGCTCACGTTCGGTGTTTACAACGGCCACAAATTCCTGCCGGTGCAGGTGAACGAAAACATGGTGGGTCACAAGTTCGGCGAGTTCTCGCCGACCCGCACGTTCACCGGTCATTCGGCGGACAAAAAGGCGAAGCGGGGCTGATATGAGCAAGCCGAAACACGTACGCGCCCTCGCAGATCATGAAGCGCAGGCGATCCTTAGCAATGTCCGCACCAGCCCGCGCAAGCTGAACCTGGTCGCGGCGATGATCCGTAACCTGCCGGCGCAGCGCGCGATCGCGACGCTGACGTTCAGCAAGCGCCGTATCGCCCATCAGGTCCGGAAAACGCTGGAAAGCGCCATTGCGAACGCGGAAAACAACCACCAGCTCGACGTCGATCGTTTGATCGTGACGCGGGCCGAGGTGGGCCGTTCCATCGTGATGCGCCGCTTCCACGCCCGTGGCCGTGGCCGTTCGGCGAGCATCGAGAAATGGTTCAGCCACATGAAGATCGTGGTGGCGGAGCGCCCCGACGATATCGAGGCCGCCGACAACACGATCGAGGCGACCGCCATTGCGGTGCCGGACGCCGGTGCCGAGCAGGGAGCTTCGTAGGATGGGTCATAAAGTCAATCCGGTCGGGCTGCGGCTTGGGATCAACCGGACCTGGGACAGCCGTTGGTACGCGGGCGCCGATTATGCCCGCCTGCTGCACGACGACCTGAAACTTCGCGCGCATCTGCGCACGAAATTGCGCGGTGCCGGTGTATCCCGTGTGGTGATCGAACGCCCGGCGAAGAAGCCGCGGGTGACGATTTACGCGGCGCGTCCCGGTGTCGTCATCGGCAAGAAAGGCACGGACATCGAGGTCTTGAAGAAAGACCTCAGCAAGATGGCCAACGCCGAGGTTTCGCTGAACATCGTTGAGATTCGGAAGCCGGAAATCGACGCGACGCTGATCGCCGAGAACATCGCGCAGCAGCTGGAACGCCGGGTCGCGTTTCGCCGGGCGATGAAGCGAGCGGTTCAGTCGGCGATGCGCCTGGGGGCTCTGGGCATCCGGATCAACTGCGGCGGGCGTCTCGGCGGGGCGGAAATCGCGCGGGTCGAATGGTATCGCGAAGGCCGCGTACCGTTACACACGCTGCGCGGCGACGTCGATTACGGCGTGGCCACGGCGAAGACGACTTATGGCACCTGCGGCGTCAAGGTTTGGGTGTTCAAGGGCGAAATCATGCAGCACGACCCGACGGCGCAAGATCGCCGCGCGGCCGAGCAAGCTCCGCAAAGGTAATACGGCCATGATGTCTCCGAAGCGGACGAAATTCCGCAAACAGCATAAGGGCCGCATTCACGGTCTGGCGAAAGGCGGCACCTCGCTGACCTTTGGCACCTACGGGCTCAAGGCGCTGGAACCCGAGCGGATCACGGCGCGGCAGATTGAATCCGCGCGTCGTGCCATCACCCGCGCGATGCGTCGCGCCGGGCGCGTGTGGATCCGGATTTTCCCGGATGTGCCGGTGACGACGAAGCCGGCCGAAGTCCGCATGGGCTCGGGCAAGGGTTCGCCGGAGTTCTGGGTTGCCCGCGTGGCGCCTGGGCGGATCATGTTTGAGATTGACGGTGTTGCCCCCGAATTGGCGAAAGAAGCGCTGAGCCTGGGTGCGGCCAAGCTGCCAATCAAAACAAAGTTCATCACGCGGATGGGAGACGCCTGAGATGGCAAAGGCCGCGTTACACAAGATTGGCGATATCCGCGCGAAGTCGCCGGACCAGATCGCCGAGCTGCTGCTGGAGCTCCGTAAGGAGCAATTCAATCTGCGCTTTCAGCGCGCCACGGGCCAGAACGAAGGCCTCGGGCGCGTGAAGCAGGCGCGGCGGGAGATCGCCCGAATCAAGACGGTTCAGGCGCAACTGAAACGGGGCGCGGCGAAAACCGCGTCCCCCGCATAGGAGGACCAGGACGATGCCCAAACGCGTCCTGACCGGACGGGTGACGAGCGATAAGATGGACAAGACCGTGACGGTGCTTGTCGATCGCCGCATCATGCATCCGCTCTATAAGAAGTTCATTCGCCGTTCGAAGAAATACGCGGCGCATGACGAGATCAACGCCTGCAAGATCGGCGATCAGGTGCGCATTGAAGAATGCCGCCCGATCAGCAAACGCAAAACCTGGATGGTGGTGGCGCGGAACGGTCAGCCGGTCGCACTCGCCCCTGAAGGAGTCGCGGCATGATCCAGTCTGAATCCAATCTCGACGTGGCCGACAACTCCGGTGCGCGCCGTGTGATGTGCATCAAGGTTCTCGGTGGATCGAAGCGGAAGACGGCCTCGGTGGGCGACGTGATTGTCGTGTCCATCAAGGAGGCCATTCCGCGCGGCAAGGTGAAGAAGGGCGACGTTCATCAGGCGGTGATCGTGCGCACGTCTTACCCGGTGCGCCGTCCCGACGGCTCCGCGATCCGCTTCGACCGCAATGCGGCCGTGCTGATCAACAAGCAGATGGAACCGATCGGCACGCGTATCTTTGGCCCGGTGGTCCGCGAGCTGCGCGCGAAAAAATTCATGAAGATCATCTCGCTCGCGCCGGAGGTGTTGTAAAATGGCCGCGCGCATTCGCAAGGGCGACACGGTCCTGGTGATCAGTGGCGCCAGCAAGGGCCGCCGCGGCGAGGTTGCCGTGGTGAAGCCGAAGGAAAACCGCGCGATCGTGTCGGGTGTCAATCTGGCCACGCATCACGTGAAGCCGACCCGCGCGGGCGATCCGGGCGGTATTCAGCGGCGGGAAGCGACGATCCATTTGTCGAACCTGAAGCTGATCGACCCGAAAACCAATGAGCCGACCAAGGTCGGGTTCCGGGTTCTGGAGGACGGCCGCAAGGTCCGTGTCGCCCGGAAGACCGGCGCCGTGATCGAGAGCTGAGGCGCGAGCAATGAGCGGAACGAATAAATCGGGCGCCAAATCGGGCGCCAAAAAGACCGCCTCGGGCGGGCGTGGTGCTCAGGGCGCCGCCCCTCCTGGGCGCGAAGAACGCCGCGCCGCGCGGATGCAGGAAAGCGGCGGTGTCGCCGAGCCGAAAGCCTCCCCCGGGGGACTGACGCGGTTTCATCAGCGCTATATCGACGAAGTGCGCGCCAAGATGA
>JAYWAX010000484.1:0-10690 GCA_043782125.1 Acetobacteraceae bacterium
GTTCAGGCGGGTCCGGAAGCCGGTTTGGTCGAACCGGGCCTCCTTCGTCAAAGGTTCGGTCGCTGCGGCGCGCAACAGGGCCGGGTCGGGTTCCGCCCCGTCGCGCGCGAGGCGCATCAGCGGCAAAGCCCAGGGGGATTGGGCCAAAAGATCGATCAACGCGAGAAGGCGGAGGCAGACCGACAGGCCCTGGCAGGTGCCCATGCCGTAGATCGCGTCGAGCGCGCCGGCCCAACAACTGGCGTCGCGGTCGGCGAGGACGAGGTCGGAGTGGGCGCCATCGGGCCGCATAAATCGGAAAACGCGCACCGCGCCCCATTGTTCCGCCAGCGCGGCGCGGCGGGCGGCGTACCACGCGCGTTCCAGATCGCGGCTGGCGACCGGCGGCAGGGCCTCAGGTGGCAGCGCGACCAGGTAGGTTAGCGCGCCATCCGGGCCGGTGCCGACACGGATCGGCGGGGTGGCGGGTGAATCCATCCCGCAGAGGATGAACCTTCATCGGCCCGCGCGCCAGTCTGACGGCGGCCTGGAACGAAGAAAGCTTCGCATTTGGCAGTGTCAGAACGATCTTACGAAAGCGCGCCCGAAAGGTTGCCCGCGGGACCGGCGGCTTGCGGACGCCCGCCGGAACGCCGTGCGCGAACGGCGCGGCGCCAATCGGACAGGAACGCCATTGGCGCCAACGCGGCATCTCCCCGCCGCCCCTTTCCCACCGCGCCGCGCCGGGTCAATCTCTCGCCGGGAAGGGCGTCCGCCACCGGGAGAACGCATCATGTCGAACGAACTCTACCGCCTGACCGCGACCGAGGCGGCCCGCCAGATCGCGGCGGGCACGCTGAAACCCGCCGATCTGATGGAGGCGTGCCTCGCCCGGATCGCCGAGCGGGAACCGACGATCCACGCCTTCGCCCATTTCGATCCCGCCGCCGCGCGGGCCGCGGTTTCCGGGCCGGGCTTGCTGCACGGCATCCCCGTTGGGGTGAAGGACGTGCTGGATACAGGGGATATGCCCAGTGGGTACGGCTCGCCGATCTGGGACGGGTGGCGGCCGCGCGCTGATTCGGCGCCGGTGGCCTGGACGCGGGCTGCGGGGGGTTTGGTCATTGGCAAGACCGTGACCACGGAATTCGCGACTCGCAAACCTGGCCCAACCGCCAATCCGGCCAATCCCCGCCACACGCCGGGCGGTTCGTCCTCCGGGTCCGCTGCGGGCGTGGCGGATGGGATGTTTCCCGTCGCGTTTGGAACCCAGACCGCAGGCAGCATCGTCCGGCCGGCGGCGTATTGCGGCGCGGTGGGATACAAGCCGACATTCGGGACGATAAATCGCAACGGCATGAAGATCATGTCGGACAGTTTGGACACGGTGGGGGTCATCGCCCGCTCTGTCGCCGATTGCGCGTTCTTCACGGGTGCGGTGTCCGGGCGCGACCTGGGCGATCCCGACCAGAACCCGGGCCACGCGCCCAAGGTGGGCATGTGCCGGTCGCCGTCATGGGCCGCGGCGGCGCCAGAGACACACGCGTTGATGGCCCGCGTCGAATTCGCCCTGGCCCGCGCGGGCGCGGCGGTCGAACACCGCGAACTGCCGGACATGTTCGCCGCCCTGACCACCGCGCACCCCATCGTCATGAACCACGAATCCGCCCGCGCCCTGGGCTGGGAACTCGCGCACCGCCGGGCAGGCCTCAGCGAAGGGCTGGCCGAGCGGCTTACGTTCGGCCTGTCCCAGACCGAGGCCGCAGTCGCCGAAGCCTACGCCGTTTTCGCCCGGACACAGGCCGCATTCCCGGACGCGATGGCGGGCCTGGACGTTCTGATCACGCCCTCCGCCCCCGGCGAGGCGCCGGCTGGGTTGGAATGGACCGGCGATCCGGCGTTCAATTTTATCTGGACATCGTTGCATGTGCCCTGCGTGACGGTCCCGGTGGGAACCGGACCGAATGGACTGCCTTTGGGCATCCAGATCGTCGGACGCCGCGGCGAGGATCGCGCCGTCCTGGCCTGGGCGCGCTGGGTTCAGGCGGCGGCGGGGTGAGAAAGACGGTTTGTCCGGGAGGGCGCGATCTCCCGGCGGACCTTTCCCGTCCGTTCGAAGATCAACGCCTCCGCCACCCGATATCCCGCCAAATAAGCGGTACGTCCCGCATCCTCGGTGAGATCGACGGTCATCATGACCCGCGCGTGGTCAAGAGACAGGCGTGCCTTCGCGAGGTAAGGCGATGCTCACGAATAACCGCTCCATTTGAGGCACGCGCCGCACACCCCGTCATGGTCCGCGAAGGCGGACCATCCACGATTTGCGGTGCTGGATTGGCAACAGGCGTGGATGGTCCGCCTTCGCGGACCATGACGAGATCGTTTGGACCGATCGATTCGTTAATCTTTGGGCGTCTCCTAACGTTCCGCCTCCGGAGTCAAAGATCGATCCCCTCCCGGCGGATTTCGTGCATCAGAGGCGTACGTTCCAGCCAGGCGCCTTCACGGTATGGCATCGCGTGAATGAAAGCGCCGTCCTCGTAAAGAATATCGGTGACGACCGGGATCAACCGATCCATCTCACGCCAGCGATCGTGGAAACGCCGGAGAAAAGTCGCGACATCGTAATCCGAGTCCGCGCGCGCGTCGCCGCGCGCCCTGGATCCGAACAACACGACACGCTCGATCTGTCCGCCATAGATCTCGTCCAACGCTTGGCGGAAACGGTTCAGAATGGGATCGCCCGCAGAACTCTGGGACATCGAGACTCTCCGGCGCCACCGCGGCGCCTCAATGCTGTTCCTACACCGACGCGCGCGCCGCTTCCACGGTCTTACCCGTCTCGTTTCAGCACCCTCGATCCGCACATGCGGCCGCGCCACGTTCGCGCCGGTTCGATCGAGCAACCGTGCCAATCGCGCACACGAAGGTCGCGGCGCGGCGGGAAACAACGCCGTCCGGCATGAAGAACACGTCTGACCGCCCCGCGCGAAAGCAAGAAACCCGCGCCTACATCCGCCAGCCGAAGCGCGGAAACATCCAGCCGAGTTCGCGCGTCACCAGATCGCCCATCTCCGCCGTCAGGGTGGAGCGCCAGTCGCCCGCGACGCCGTTCCGGAAAAACGCGCCATTCTGGGTTTCGCCCGCCAGGCGTCCGCCGGTCTGCACCTGAAACGACGTGCGCGCGACGCAATCGGCGACGATGTCCGGTTGGTCGGAAACGCGCAGGAACCGGAACATATTGCCCGCGACGAATTCCGGGGTGTGGCGGAGGGACTCGTACGTAACGATGGCGACGTCGCCGGGCCAGGCCGCCTGTTGTTCCAGGATCGCGCGGGCGCCCTGGTCCAAGGACGGCAACGCCATCCGGATGAAGGCGAATTTCGCGGCGGTGTCGTCTTCGCTTGCGGCCGGCCGGTGAAAGAAATGCCACGCCGAGGTCAGCACGTCCCGCGGATCGCGCGCCACGGCGATCAGTTTGGCACCGGGGAAAATTTGTTTCAGACGGGGAAAGAAGAAAACGTTTTCCGGCGTTTTTTCGCCGATCGCGCGGCAGGTTTTGCTGCCGCTTTGCCGCCGCAAGCCCAGTAGAATCGCGGTGCCCAGAAGAAAGTCGATATCGTCTGGCGGTGGCGGGGGATAACCGCCGGTATGCGCGAAAAGACGGGCGTTCTTGTCCTCCAGCGCGGCACGGCGGCTGGCGGCCAGGGCGTCCAGGGGATCGGCGAGGTGTTTCTGGAACAAGCCCTCGCCCCGGCAGGATACCTGCGGGTGGCAATCGAGGATTTGCTGCACCCAGGTGGTGCCGGAGCGCGGGGCGCCGCCGACGAAGAACAACTGCCTGTCCGCGATGGCGGCGATTTCGTCGTGAATGTGGCGCCAAGGTTCCAAAGGTCTGTCCGCCATGTGCCTGGGCAGTTTACCATCCGCCGCCGCCGCACCGCCAGCTTGCCGGCACCGATGCCGGTGCCATGACGGAGACTCGCACGCGGCCACATTCAAGCGATTGCCCCGGGTGCCCGTGCCATCGGCCTTGTGCCCCGCTTCCCCGGGTGCCAAATATTATACAATGTCAACCACCCTTCCCCGTCGAGTCGTTGTCGCGCCCAGTCTGCTGGCCGCCGATTTCGGACGCCTGCGGGAAGAAGCCGCGTCGATCGAGGATGCGGGCGCCGATTGGTTGCATCTGGACATCATGGACGGGCATTTCGTGCCCAATATCAGCTTCGGGCCGCAAGTTCTGGCGGCGCTGCGGCCGCATTGCCGACTCCCTTTCGACGCGCATCTGATGGTGACCCCG
Source organism: Acetobacteraceae bacterium (assembly GCA_043782125.1). GTDB lineage: Bacteria > Pseudomonadota > Alphaproteobacteria > Acetobacterales > Acetobacteraceae > Rhodopila. The sequence continues at coordinate 4,280 of JAYWAX010000484.1, forward strand.
ACGGATCCTTATGTTCAGGCCTTCGCCGAAGCGGGCGCCGATCACATCACGATTCACCCGGAGGCCGGCCCGCACCCGCATCGCACGCTGCAACTGATACGATCTTTGGGGAAAAAAGCCGGTGTGGCGCTGAATCCCGGAACGTCGATCGAAAGCATTGCGTGGCTGCTCGAACTGGCCGACATCGTTCTGGTCATGTCGGTCAACCCTGGATTCGGGGGACAGCGGTTTCTGCCCTCTCAACTGCCGAAGATCGCGGCGCTGCGCCGGACGATCGACGCGCAATCGCGCCCGATCGCGCTGGCGGTGGATGGCGGTATCTCAGCGGAAACGGCACGGGAGGCACTCGCTGCGGGCGCCGATACGTTAATTGCCGGGACAGCCGTGTTCGGGGCGCCCGATCGCGCCGCCGCGATCGCCGCGCTGCGGGGCCCCGCGACATGACCGCCGGTTCGCGATTGCTGCGGGGGGCACGCCAGATCGCCGCCCGGTTGCCGTTGCCCCGGTTCGTGCGCGTGCCCGACGCGCCGACCCAACCCGTGCGCGATCCCTGGCCTGGCGACATCAATCTTGGCGCGCGCCTGCTGAAAGGCGAGTTGGAATTCGGCGGCGGCATTCTGATCCTGAAGCCGGGCGGCTGGAACACTCTGGCCGGATCTGGCCCGTTGCTCAGTTGCGCGCACGGGTTCTCCTGGCTGCGGCATTTGCGGGCTTTGGGCACAGATCCGGCGCGGCTGCTCGCACGCGGGCTGGTTTCCGACTGGATCGCCGCCAATCCCGCCGACCCGGTCGCGCGGCGCCCCGATGTCGTGGGCGCGCGGATCACCGCCTGGCTCGGGCATTACGATTTCTTCGCGGCCACCGCCGACGATCCCTTTCGCCAACGGTTGATGGCACGGCTGGTCGCGGATGCCCGCAACCTGTCCGCTGCCTTGCCGGCAGAGGAACTGGACGCCCGCGCGCTGACTGCCCTGAAGGGGCTGATCGCCGCGGCCGTCGCTCTGCCGGAACACAACGGCTTCCTGGTTCGCGCGCTGCGGTTCCTGCCGCGGGAGGTCGCGCGTCAGGTTCTGCCCGATGGCTGCCACGTCGAACGCAGTCCCGCCGCGCAACTGGCCGCGTTGCAGGACATGACGGAAATCAGGGCGCTGTTGCAGGCGGGCCAGAGTCAGCCGCCGCCCGTGCTGGCACAAACCATCGAGCGCATGGCGCCCGCGTTACGCGCGATGCGCCATGGCGACGGCGGCCTGGCGCTGTTCAACGGCAGCCGCGAGGAATCCGCGGCGCTGGTCGATCTGGTGTTAACCCAGGCGGGTCGCGGCAGCCGCGCGCCGTCGTCGTTAAACGAAGGCGGGTTCCAACGCCTGCAAGCCGGTCGGACCGTTCTTATCGTGGACGCGGGCGCGCCGCCGCCACCCCATATCGACCGGACCGCACATGCGGGGACATTGTCGATGGAAGTCTCGGTCGGGCGCGACCGGATGATCGTCAATGTCGGGGCGTTTCCGGCGGGCGGGCCGCAATGGCACGACGCGGCGCGCGCCACCGCCGCGCACTCGACATTGATCGTCGGCGACGTCAACAGCAGCGAGTTGAAGCCCAACAGCCTTGGCCGCCGCCCCGCCAGCGTGATGGCGCAGCGTCAGGAGGCCAACGGCGCCCATTGGCTGGAAGCCGCGCATGACGGGTGGGCCAAACCGTTCGGCGCAGTCCACCGCCGCCGCCTCTATTTGTCCGAAAGCGGCGAGGACATCCGCGGCGAAGACGCGATCGAGGCGGAAACGCCGCAGCCTTTCACCCTGCGCTTCCATCTGCACCCCAGCGTGCAGGCCAGTCTGCAACAGGACGGCGAGGCGGTGCTGATGCGGCTGCGCTCTGGCGGCGGCTGGATCCTGCGCGCCGATGGGGCGCATCTAAGCCTTGAGGAAAGCATCTATCTGGGCTCCGGCGAGCTGCGCAAAACCGAGCAGGTCGTGTTGACCGGGCGGGAGGGCGGACCGCAGCACGTGAAGTGGGCGATCCATAAGGTCGGGTAGGTCCTACCCCTGGCGATCCCCGCCTCAGCCGATATAACCCGCCCGCCATGAAAATCGTCGAGATTGCGAACGTCGACTTCTCTCTCCGCCAGTTCCTGCTGCCGTTGATGCGGGAGATGCGTGCCCGCGGCCACGAGGTGATCGGGGCCTGTGCGGACGGAAAATTTCTGGACGTGCCGCGCGGCGAAGGATTCCGGATCGTCGCGGTGCCATTCGAGCGGCGGATGTCTCCGCTGGCCCATTGGCGCGCCTTCCGCTTCTTGGTGCGGCTGTTTCGCGAAGAGAAACCGGACCTGGTCCACGCGCACATGCCGATCAGCGGGTTCCTGGCGCGGCTGGCCGCGAAATGGGCGGGCGTGCCGAAGATCGCCGTCACTTGTCACGGCTTTTGGTTCAACTACCCCGGCAATTTTCCGCGGCGGGTGGTCGGGTTCGCGATGGAGTGGCTCGCCGCGCGGGTGACCGACGTTTTCATGACCGTGTCGGACGAAGAAGCGGCCGATGCACGGCGGCTTTGGATTTGCCGCGGCGCGGTGGCGATCCGCAACGGGCGCGACCCGGCGGTGTTCCGCCCGGACCCGGCGGCGCGGGCGCGGGTACGGGCGGCAATGGGCGTGCCGGAGGATCGGGCCGTGATCGTCGCGGTCTCGCGCCTGGTGCGGCACAAGGGGTATCCGGAACTCGCCGCCGCGATGCGGGAGGTGCCGGACGCGGAATTATGGGTGGTGGGCGAACGGCTGGAGTCCGATCGCGGCGACGACATGGTGGCGCTGCTGCGCGCGGCGGGTCTTGGGGATCGGTTGCGGCTGTTGGGGTATCGAACTGATATCGCACAGGTGCTGACTGCGGCAGATGTTTTTACATTGCCCAGTCGTTTCGAGGGACTGCCGATGTCGGCGATAGAGGCGATGCTGACGGGATTGCCGGTGGTCGCGACCGATATTCGCGGGCCGCGCGAACAGGTCGTGGATGGCGTCACCGGTCTCCTGGTTCCGCCGGGCACGGTCGCGCCGCTGGCGGCGGCGCTGCGGCGGCTGACGGCGGAGTCAGCCACGCGCATCGCCATGGGTGCGGCGGGCCGGGCGCGAGCGGTGGAAATTTACGACGAGGCGAAGGTGTTGGCTCGGACGCTGGATTTGCTGGGGGTCGGGCATACCGGGCCACAGATATGAGGTGACACGGGTGCCGATGGCGCGCGCGGGCGTCAGGCCATCCCGCCGATCCCGCTTTCGCGCGGTCCGCGCTTCGGTGTATTCCGCCGCCTGACCTTTGGCACGAGTGACACCATGACCGGCATCGCCCCCATTCATCGCGCTTTGATCTCCGTCTCCGACAAAACCGGCCTTGTCGCCTTCGCCCAGGCTCTGGCGGCGCGCGGGGTGGAGATTTTATCGACGGGCGGGTCCGCAAAGGTGCTGCGCGACGCGGGCGTGCCGGTGAAGGAGGTCGCGGACCACACCGGCTTCCCGGAAATCCTCGACGGCCGCGTCAAAACGCTCGTCCCGCAAATCCACGGCGGCATACTGGGCCGCCGCGACAGCGCCGCGCACCGCGCGCAGATGCAGGCGCACGGCATCGCCCCGATCGACCTGGTGGCGGTCAATCTGTATCCTTTCGAGGCCACCGTCGCCAAAGGCGCCCCCGACGCCGACTGCATCGAGAACATCGACATCGGCGGCCCGGCGCTGATCCGCGCCGCCGCCAAAAATCACGATTTTGTTACAATCCTGACCGAGCCGGAACAATACGCGACGGTGCTGGCGGAACTGGCCGAACACGGCGGCACCATTTTGGCGACGCGCCGCCGTTTGGCGGGCGAGGCTTATGCCCGCACCGCCGCCTATGACGCCGCCATCGGCGCCTGGTTCGCGGAGCAGCGAGAGGACATTTTTCCGAAGCGCATGACCATCGCGGGGACGCTGCGCCAACTCACGCGTTATGGGGAGAATCCGCATCAGGCGGCGGGGTTTTATGCGTCGTCGGCCCGGCCCGGTGTGGCGACCGCGACACAGATCCAGGGCAAAGAACTCTCATACAACAACCTGAACGACACCGACGCGGCGTTCGAATGCGTGGCGGAGTTCGACGCGCCCACGGTGGCGATCGTCAAGCACGCCAATCCCTGCGGCGTGGCCTCGGCGATGTCGCTGGCGGAGGCCTGGGATGGGGCGATGCGCTGCGACCCGGTGTCCCCGTACGGCGGGATTGTCGCGGTCAACCGTATCCTGGACGCGGCGGCGGCGGAAAAGATCGCGGCGATCTTCACCGAGGTCATCATCGCCCCGGACGCGGACGACGCGGCGCAGGCGATCCTGGCCCGTAAGCGCAATCTGCGTCTGCTTCTGACCGGCGGGCTGCCCGACCCCGGCGCCCCAGGCATGATTTTTCGGAGTGTCGCGGGCGGGTTTCTGGCGCAGAGCCGCGATTCCGGGCGCATCGGTCTGGGCGATGTCCGGGTGGTGACAAAGCGCGCGCCCACGGCAGCGGAGCTGGAGGATCTGATCTTCGCCTTCCGTGTCTGCAAGCACGTCAAATCCAACGCCATCGTATACGCCAAGGCCGGCGCCACCGTCGGCATCGGCGCTGGACAGATGAGCCGGATCGATTCCGCCCGCATCGCCGCCTGGAAATCCGAGGAAGCCGCCAAAGCCGCCGGACTGTCCGGCCGCCTGACGGAGGGCAGCGTGGTCGCGTCCGACGCGTTCTTCCCCTTCGCCGATGGGCTGGAAGCCGCGGCCTTGGCAGGCGCCACGGCGGTGATCCAGCCGGGCGGATCGATCCGCGACGCCGAGGTGATCGCGGCGGCCGACGCGGCCGGGTTGGCGATGGTCTTCACGGGGATGCGGCATTCCCGGCACTGATTCGACGGTTTGTGGCGGCGCGGCGATTCAGGTGGTTGACGGGTTGGGGCGGGGGAGGCTATTCCCCGCGCCTCCCGGTCTGATGGCGGCGTAGCTCAGCGGTAGAGCAGGAGAATCATAATCTCTTGGTCGGCGGTTCAAATCCGTCCGCCGCTACCATCTCCGGGTTTTCCCCCACCATGGGCCGGTATTGCTTTGCCGGCCGAGTTCCCGTCAGCACGCCGGTCTGGGGATTGACGGCCTTTGTTTGCCTGGGTTCAGGCGTTCAGGCCGGGATGACGCGGACTGGCTCGCACCGCTAAATACACACGGCGAACATCGTACAATTTTCAACCGGGGTGAAAGCCGAACCGCTTGCGGACGCTGGCTCAGCCTGCCTCCTCCCGTTCCGATTCGACAATCAATGTCTCGACGGCCAAGGCCAACGCCGGCAAGTGTTCCTCGATAATGTTCCACGTCGTCCTGGGGTCCGCGCGCTGATATTCGTGGCGGAGCAGATTTCCGATCGCGGCGATTTGACGTCAGGGCGTGTCCGGCGCGAAGGCCTTCAATTCGGCGGGCACGTGCCGGCTGGCTTCCGATACGATTTCCAGCCCCCGCTCGACCGCCCGCTGCATGGCCCACTGGCGCGCAAAGTCATCGAAGGCGCTGCCGGCGGTCAGGTCGCGGATGCCCGCGATCGCATCGCGCATGTCGATCAGGCGTAACATTACACTTCGTGGCACGTCAGAAGACGCGTAATGCTTCGGTCTCGATACGATCCCGCAGCAAGGGATGAAGACTCGCCCGCGTCATCACATCCGCTTCCACGCCAAGTATGCCGCTGACGCGCTCCTGAACATCGACGAGTTCGATCAGGCTGAATCGCGGATTGTCGGTCTCGAAGAAAAGGTCCACATCGCTGTCGGGCCGATCTTCCTGCCGGGCGACGGAACCGAATAAATAAAGTCTGGCGACACCGGCATCGTGAAGATCGGTTTCATGGGCGCGCAGAGCCGCGATCACGGGGTCTCGATCCATGACAGCCTCCCGGAGCATCAGCGACTTCATACGATTTCGGCCGTCATGCTTTAAGTGAAGACGGCAAGCCACTGACCGCGATTTTCGCGCAATCCCGCCGAACCATGACGCAGGGAGAACGTTTATCGCATTAAATCGCTCTCACCCGCCCGGACGGGGCCGTTCCATAATCGTCACGGTACGGCCGCCACGACTCAATACCCCAGCGCCAACCCATCCTTCCGCGGCTCCGACCCCGCGACAAGAACACCGCGCTCCCGATCCATCCAGATCGCCTGACCGCCGCCATGCGGACGCTCGATCAGTTCCGGCACATGGCCCATCGCGGTCAAACGCGCCACGACATCCGCCGGGATGCCGCGCTCGATCTCCAACTTGCCCTGATAAGGAAACAACCGCGGCAGATCGATCGACTCCTGGATATCCAGCCCGTATTGCAGGAAATTGGTGAGGAACCAGGAATGGCCCATCGGCTGGTAGTGCCCGCCCATGAC
>JAYWAX010000485.1:0-10689 GCA_043782125.1 Acetobacteraceae bacterium
AAGCGGAACGCGCCGCCGGTGAAGGCGGAGTTGCCGCCGCGCGCGGCTTCTGGCGCGGTTTCCAGCATCGCGACGCTGCACCCCGCCTCATGCGCGGCCAAAGCGGCGTTGGCGGCGGCATTGCCTGCACCCACGACCAGAACGTCGACCTGTTGATAATCCGCCGGTGTCATGGCCTTGTGTTTCCCCTGCTCGAACCGGCGGGGAAACTGTCGTTTGGGGGAAGGCGTGTCAATGAAGGGGGCCGGAAAAGACACGCCAATCGCATGAACCTCTCCCCGTCATGGCCTGTCCCCCGAGCCGGCCATCGGTCGCGGCAGAAATAATGCCGGAGGAAGGATCGTGGCCGGTTCGCGCGAAATCGCCGGGCGTGCCGCTGCCGATGGCCCGGTGAATGGGGGTACTTTTGCCGTTGTGTCTTATCTTCCAGGATCGCGCAAATCGCCTCCAGCGCGGCTTTGCCGTAACTCTTAAGCACGTCGTCCATCGGCCGGTTCGCGCTCCATTACCATTTGCAATGCACATATCGCCGCGATCGAAACTGCGCCTGTCAGGTTGTGAAACGGTCTTTCATCGGCGATGCGAACCGCCGTTATATCGAACCCTTTGGTTTCATCACTCGGAACAATTGCTCAATGGTCCAGCGCTGACGGTAAAAGAACGTGATTTGTTTCGTCTCGGCCAGCGTGGCCGCCGGTCCGGGTGTGGGAGGTTGCATGCACAAGGCCCACAACCGTGCCACCAGCGGCGTCAATGGCGATGCCCGGGTGTAAATTCCGGCTATTTTTATCGCCATCGCCGCACAAGCCGGTGGTGTCCTGCACCAGAACATGAGCGCCCTTGACCCGGTCTGCGGTACAAGCGGCAGCGGCTTCGACCGGTTACCCTCTTGTTGCGGAGGAAGCGGCCAAACCCGATCTCGCCGTCCCGGTTCCCGCCAAGATGACGGATCCGGACGCCGGATTGTCGGACCTCGCGGAGACACTCCATCAGAAAGCGACCGCCGCGCTCAAGACGGAGATCGCCGAAACCGCCGAAGAGGTGCGTCATCGCGAACCCTTCTCTGCCATGAGGCATGCATCGATTCTGCGATCGAGCGGCGGCGCAAGGAAGCGATGTGTGTATCTTGTGGGGCTCGGGGGCGGGCCATGACGCGGAGAGGACGTCGCGCCATGTTCAGGCGATTGCCCTGGTATTTTGAAACCGGCAGGTGAAAATACGCTCAGCCCGCCGTTATGGCCGTTTGCGAAACCAACGCCGTTGGGCGAACATCCCCCCGCTTCAGGAGATGGCCTTTGTCCCACCCCACCATCGACAGACGCGCGATCCTGACCGGCGGCGCGGCCCTGACCGGCGGCGCGGCCCTGACCGTCGCGGCCCAAACCGCCGCCCCGGCCGTCGAAACCGCCAAGCCGCGCGCCATCATGAATGACGCCAGCCGGCTCAATCCCACGCCGGTCGCCCGTCACGCCCGTCTGAAAACCGGCAAATCCGGCGCCTGGATCGAAACGCTCCGCACAGAGCTGAAAGACGCCGCCCAATCCCGCCGCCGTGTCGCGGTGGGCGCCGCCCGCCATTCCATGGGCGGCCAAAGCCTGGCCCGGGACGGACTGGCCCTGACCTTCGACGATCCCTGGCTGGAACCCGACACCGGCAACAGCCTTTACCGCGTCTCCGCCGGCGCCACCTGGGCTCAGATCATCGCGAAACTCGATCCCATCGGCTTTTCCCCCAAAGTGATGCAGTCGAATAACAATTTCGGCGTCGCCAGTACTTTTTCGGTTAACGCCCATGGCTGGCCCGCGCCCTTCGGCCCCTTCGGCTCAACCGTCCGCGCCATCCGCCTGCTGCTCGCCGACGGTTCCCTGGTGGAATGTTCCCGGACGAAGAACCCCGAACTGTTCTCCCTCGCCATGGGCGGCTACGGCCTGTTCGGCATTATCGTCGATCTCGACGTCGAAATGGTCCGCAACGAAATGCTGCGCCCGCAGGCGGCGACCATGCCCGGCGAGGATTTCGCCCAACATTTTCTCGCCGCCGTCGAGGGCGGCGACGCCGTCTCCATGGCCTATGGCCGCCTGTCCGTCGCCCGCGCCAGTTTCTTCCGGGATGCGATTCTCACGACTTACCGCGCCGCCGATCCGCAACCCGCGCCGCTGCCCGCCGCCGTCGATCATGGCGCCATGACGTCGCTATCGAACCGCCTCTACCGCAAACAAATCGGCAACGAAACCGCCAAGGCCATTCGCTGGGCCGCCGAAGCAAAACTGGCACCAAACCTCAGCGCCGGACTCGCCACCCGTAACACGCTAATGAACGAACCGGTCTCCAACCTCGCCAACCCATTCCCGAGGCGGACCGATATCCTGCACGAATATTTCGTCCCACCCGGCCGCTTCCAGGAGTTTCTCACTGCCTGCCGCGAGGTCATTCCACCCGCGCAGGCCGAGTTCATCAACGTCACCCTACGCTATGTCGGCGCCGACACGCTTTCCACCATGGCCTTCGCCCCGGAAAAACGGATCGCCGCCGTGATGTCGTTCTCCCAGGAAATAACCCCCGAAGGCGAGGTCGATATGATCCAAACAACCGAGGCCCTGATCGAACGCATCGTCGCCATCGGCGGCGCCTTCTACCTCCCCTACCGCCTGCACGCCCGCCGCGATCAGGTGGAAAAGGCTTACCCAAAAACCGCGCATTTCGTCGAACGCAAACGCCATTACGATCCCGGCTTGCTGTTCCGCAACACGATGTGGGACACGTATTTCGCATGATCCCCCGTCTCGCCGCTGCGGTGCTGTGCCTGAGCCTGTGGTTCGCCGCCGCCACCGATTACATCCCCGCGTTTCTTGATTCCGAAGGCCGGGTCTTCGGACTCTTCAAACTCGACATCTACAAAGATGCCCTCCATATTGCCTCCGGTTCCTGGGCTTTTTTTGCTGCGGTTATCTCGCGCCGCGCGTCCTTGTCATTCCTCCGGATTTTTGGAACATTGTATTTTCTCGATGGGGTTATGGGATGCTTCACCGGCTCCGGCTTCCTCGATCTGAGCATCCTCACACAGGGTATCCTGAATAACCCGCCTTCGATCAAATTTTTATCCAGCGTGCCCCATCTCTGGCTCGGCGCGATCGGGATTGTCGCAGGTTGGTTCGGCGAACGTCTCGCCGGCGTAAAAACCTCGTGAACCTCCGCCGCTGCGCGCGACGCCTCGCCATTGTTTTCGGCGGTCTCGCCATCCTCGGCGCGCTGCCCGCCGTCTACGTCGAAACAAGCTGCGTCGCACCCCCGGCCAGCCGCCGCCCGCCGGAAACCGGAGGCTTCGCGATCGCCGATCCCGGATACCGCCGCGCAGAAGGCGATAGCTTTCTGACCTTCCCCGAGTGGTACATCGTCCACGCCTATACCGATCTCGCCGGCGTCACCCGCCAATCCTCTGAATCCGCCTTCGACTACCTTGCCAGCATCGCCGGTTTCTGGCGCGCCATGTGCCGTGCCACCATCGCCGCCGGCATGGTGGGCGAGGTCACTCAGGACCAGAAAATCACCAACCATATCATCGGCCTCAGCTTCACCGCCGAAATGACCGTCATTGGCCTCTACGAACGAAGCATCGGCGCCCTGACCGCCTGGTTGCGCGGACCCACCCGCACCGCCGAAGATGAATTCGCGTTGGCTCTGGCCGACGAATACGCCGCCTTCCTCCGCCAGACTCCCTGGTACGAATATCCCTTCTGGCCCCAGACAAAACGTTTTTGGCACGAAACTCCCTGGGCTCGCGGCAACATCGTCCGGGGCGTCGAACGCCGCTTCGCTTTGACCGCCCAATACGGTGGCAAAGGCGCCTACGCCGTCGCCATGGCCGCGCTCGCCGGGTATTCTCCCGCAGACCTCCGGATCCGAAGTGTGGTGGCGCAGACTGCGGCCGTCGATCTCGCGGGCGATCCACGTATCCAACCCATCCGCGCGCTGGACGGCGGCGCGCTGCTGATCGAAACGCCACGTTATCGCGAATTCACTGCCATTCTGCGAGGGCTCGGAACCCAGGGACGCGACGTTCTGGAAATTGCGGGCAACCAGCGGATATTGGCGACGATCCTGATTCCGCCGGGTATGGCGTTGTCCCTGCCAGTTGCGCGCGAAATATTCGCGATCCCCATCCAGTCCCGCCCAGGATGGGTGCGTGTGGGATACGATGCGGAAGTGAAGGGGCTGACGCGTTTGATCGTGACGGTCGAAAAACAAGGCGCCGAGTTCGAACATGCCTACGATTACTGACCTCTCCCGCGAAGCGCGTCACCTTGTCCTGGGGGGCCTCGCGGCGGCGGCTGTTTGGTTCGGCGGCATGGCTGGGCTCGCGTTGGTCGTGGACCCGCGGGCGGTCATTGTTTTCGCTCCCGCCGGGCCGCTGGAACGGGCGATCGATCGGACCGGCGCGGCCGCGATTGGCTTCGGTCCCGGCTTTGTCGTGGCGCGCGGACCCGGCACCGGCCTCGCGCGGCGGCTTTACAGGGAAGGCGCCTGGTTCGTCTGGCCGTCGCTGACCCGGACCTGTGCCGCGGACCGGCCACGCGCGGGGTAGGCTTGCGCCAGACGCCGGTTCCGCCATGAATGCGCCCATCGCTACAGGAGGAACCAACCATGGATCTCGGTCTTAAAGGCAAGAAAGCCATCGTGTGCGCCGCCAGCAAAGGGCTTGGCAAAGCCTGCGCGCTGGCACTGGCGCGCGAGGGCGTCGAACTGGTCATCACCGCCCGCACCGCGTCCGATCTGGAAGCGACCGCCGCCGAAATCCGCGCGGAAACCGGCGTCAAGGTGACCGCCGTGCCCGGCGACATCACCACCGAGGCAGGCCGCGCCGCCACCCTCGCCGCGATGCCGAACCCCGACATTCTGGTGAACAACGCCGGCGGACCGCCGCGCGGCGATTTCCGCGACTGGAACCGCGACGACTGGATCAAGGCCGTCGACGCCAACATGCTGACGCCGATCTTTCTTATTAAATCGGTGATCGACGGGATGATCGACCGGAAATTCGGCCGCATCGTGAACATCACCTCGGCCTCCGTGAAGTCGCCCATTCCGGAACTCGGCATGAGCAACGGCGCCCGCGCCGGTCTGACCGGGTTCGTCGCGGGTCTCGCCCGTCAGGTGGCGAAGCACAACGTCGTCATCAACAACATTTTGCCGGGACCGTTCCTGACGGATCGCCTGCGCGGCGGGTTCCAGGAAGCGGCGCGCGCCAGCAACCGTCCGGTGGATGAGTTGGTGTTGGAACGCGCCATAAATTCTCCGACGGGCCGCGTTGGCTACCCGGCGGAATTCGGCGATGCCTGCGCGTTTCTTTGCTCGGCGAAGATCGGGTTCATTGTCGGACACAACCTGATTCTGGATGGCGGCAATTTTAATTCGTCCATCGCCTGACACCCCCGGGCCGCGCGTCCCCCGGGCGCGCGGTCATGGCTTTTGCCGGAGCATCGCCGGGACGCGGCAATACGGCCGTAACCATGCCGCCTTATACCAACCGCCCTTAATGTTGACTCGTCGGCTGTCACCCCGTCATGGTCCGCGAAGGCGGACCATCCACGACTTCCCCGGCAAAAACCAAAGCGTGGATGGTGCGCCTGCGCGCACCATGACGATGGCGTGCATCCGCCGCGAAGGGTCAACATCAAGGGCCGTTGGTATTAATCGGGCAAATCCAGCCCAGAAGCTGCAAAATCCCATGATATTCGTCGGACAGGTTCATGCGGAACACCGGCTCGTGATGCCATATCCGATTGCGTAAATCCGCGACCCGCCTGGCCGAAACCGCCAACTCCTGACGCGTGACCTCCCGCGGCAAACTCCGGAATGCACGTCCCAGAAACGAACTCCAGACCGCCGGATGATACCGAGGCCGCAACAACCCAACCCAGAACCCGAACGACAAGGTCGCGACGATCTGCGGTGTGGACAGCGGTGTTTTCCGGTTCTCAATGCGCCGCCGCGCCAATTCCAAATCCCGCTGCCGCGCCCGGTCCGCCATCGCCAGGAATTCCGCGTCCCGCCACCAGTCCGGTCCGAACCGCCCAATCAACCCCTCATTCACGCAATTGCGTAGGCCCACCTCCACCCCTTGCACCGGCAAATGAAACGCCTCCCCCACCTGGGCGTTCCATAAATACAGCCGCAATGCCCGCTCTTGGTCGAACCCCGCCGCCGTGAGATATGTGCCAAGCCGGTCGCCGGAGATCGAGTGGCGCAGTTGGTCCAAAAGATGTTCTTGCCTCGCCTCGTCCATCGGTCTATCATCCTCCCATGAGCCGGCTCCCGTCACTGCTTCACGGCACACGGCGCCGGACAAACAGAGCCCCGCGACAGCCGAAAGGCCCTCGCGGGGTTTCGCTTTCCAGGCCTGTTTAATGGCGGTGTGTTCAGAAACCGTTAACGCGGCTCAGCCGGACACCCCCAAATACCGCTCCATCGCCCGGGTATCCTCGCGAAGACCCTCCGGCGGCCCGTCATGCGCCACCGTGCCCTTGACCAGCACCACCACCCGATCCGCCACCGACAGCACCGCGTCCACCGTCCGGTCTACGACGATCGCAGCCACGCCCGCCGCGCGCACCACCCCGATCGTCCGCCAGATTTCGTCCCGCATCAGCGGCGCCAGCCCCTCCGTCGCCTCATCGAGGATCAGCAGCCTCGGGTTGGTCATCAACGCGCGCCCGATCGCCAGCATCTGCTGTTCGCCGCCCGAAAGCTGATTGCCCCGATTGCCAATCCGCTGGCCCAGTCGAGGAAACAGGTCCAGAACGCGCGCTTCGGTCCATCCTGGGCCATCGCCACCCGCCCGCGCCGCGAGCCGCAGATTTTCCCGCACCGTCAAACTGGCAAAAATCCCGCGATTTTCCGGCACGACCGCGACCCCCAGACGCGCGCGCCGGAACGTGGACAACCCGGTGACATCCACGCCATCGATCCAAACCGAGCCCGCGCGCGCCGGTAACAACCCGATCAGCGCGCGGATCAGCGTTGTCTTGCCCATCCCGTTGCGCCCCATCAGGCCCACCACCTCGCCAAGGCGTATCGACAGGTTCACCCCGTGCAACACCTGGCTCTCGTCATACCCCGCCGACAACCCGCGCGCTTCCAGCAAGGGTGTCATCCCCGGTGCCCCAGATAAGCGTCTCGCACAGCCGCCGAGCCCCGGATCGCCCCCGGCGTTCCTGTTTCCAGCACCCGTCCATCCACCATCACCGTCACCTGGGCCGCGATCGCGAAAACGACATCCATATCGTGCTCGACCAGCAGCAACGTGTGGGTCGCGGCAAGTTCGCGCAGCAAAGAAACGACCGGCGCGGTTTCCTCCGGTCCCAGACCGGCCAAAGGCTCGTCGAACAGCAGCACGCGCGGGTGGGCCGCCAATACGGCGGCGATTTCCAGCAGGCGGCGCTGGCCATGGCTCAAGCTCGCCGCCGGAAGGTCCGCGACGGCGGCGAGGCCGGTTTGTTCCAAGGCGGCCAAGGCCTGGTCCCGCGCGCCCGATTCCTCGGCAGCTTTGCCCGCCAGCCGCCATCCCGCGATCGAACTTTGTGCCCCCAGACGGGCATTTTCAAAAACACTCAGCGACGGGAACAGATTGGCGCGCTGAAAACTTCGCCCGATCCCGGCGCGGGCGCGGCGCCAGCCGGGCAAAGCCGTCACGTCGGCGCCATTCAGCAGGATCGCGCCGCCGTCGGGCCAAATGGCGCCACTCAGCAGCGCGATCAGCGTGCTCTTGCCCGCACCGTTCGGGCCAATCACGGCATGCGGCACGCCGGGACGCAGGTCCAGGGAGACGTCGGCGACCGCCAGCAACCCGCCGAACCGCCGGCTCAGGCCGCGCGCTTCCAGCGTCATCGGCCCCATGCGGCGCTTCATCGCCGGAGCCCAGAGAGACCGCGGCGCAGCAGCAGAACCGCGGCCAGGATCGCGAGCCCCTCCACCAGCCTCTGACGTTCCGTGATGGACTGCCCCAGCTCCCGGATCAGCGTCAGCGCGAAGGCCCCGAGGATCGGCCCATGCAAGGCCCCCAGCCCGCCCAGAAGCACCATCAACAAGCCCTCGGCCGCGTGGTGCCAGCCCAAAAGCTCTGGGCTGACGAAGGCGTCGGTCACCGCCGCCATGTGGCCAGCCACGCCCGCCAAGGCGCCCGCCATGACGAAGGCCGTCAGTTTCAGGCGCTGGACGTCGTGGCCCATGGCGCGCATCCGGTCCTCGTTCGTGCGGATGCCGGTCAGGGCGTGGCCGAACAGCGTGCCCATCAGTTTCCACAGCAACAAATACATCGCCGCCAGGACAAACAGGTTCATCAGCAGAAACACTGCGGGCCGCGCGTTCTTCGTCACCGTCCAGATCATCCCGGGACGGGCGATAAAAACCCCATCGGCGCCGCCGCCCAAAGACGTATCGTGGAACAGGAAAAACAGCATCTGCCCAAAAGCCAATGTGGTCATCAGGAAGTAAAATCCGCGCGTCCGTAACGCCAGATATCCGATCCCGGCAGCGGCGAGTCCCGCCAGCAGCATCGCCGCAGGCAACGAAACGAAAATCGAGCGCTCTCCTCCCAACAGATAGACAGTATAAGCCCCAATTCCGAAAAACCCCGCATGGGCCAGGCTGATCAACCCGGCGGCACCCACCAAAAGCTGCAATGACAACGCGAACATCGCCGCGATCGCCGCGGTGGACGCGAGTTGCATGTGATACGGCTCAGCCCAGAAAGGCATCGACGCCAGCGCCAACGCCGCCCCGCCAAGCCACCGGTTTCCGCGCGGGCCGGCCCGGGTCATCCGCGCGAGAACAACCCGTTGGGCCGCCACAACAAAACCAACGCCATCATCGCGCACACCGCGATCCCCGCCACCTGCGGCGCATAGACCTTGCCCAGAGTATCGATCAGCCCGACCAGCAAGGCGGCCCAGAAGGCGCCGGCGATCGACCCCAGGCCGCCAATGACGACGACGATGAACGACAAAATAAGAAATCCGTCGCCCATGCCCGGATAAACCGACTGCAATGGCGCCGCCAACGCGCCCGCCAGCATCGCCAGAGCCGTCCCCGCCGCAAAGACCAGCGTATGGATCAGCCGCGCGTCCAACCCCAGCAGATCGACCATTTCCGGATTTTCCGCCGCCGCGCGGATCGACGACCCAATGCGGGTCCGCTCCACGAACGCCACCATCCCGCCCGCGACCCCGAGGCAGATCGCCAGCACCGCCAGCCGGTACGCCGAATAAGCGAACCCGCCAATCACAGGCACGGAAAAATCCAGCGACGGCGGCACCGCCACCGCGTGGAACTGGTTATCCAGCAGGGCCGCCCGTGCCTCCTCGAACAGCAGGATCAATGCAAAGGTGAGAAGCACCTGGTCCAGGTGTTCGCGTTCCCGGAATTTGCGGAACAGGCCGCGTTCCAGCAGGGCGCCGAACACCAGCCCGCCCAGTACCGCGGCGGGCGGCGCCAGCCAGAACTGGCCGGTCAGGCTGGCAACGACATAGGCCAGATAGGCGCCAATCATGAACAAGCTGCCATGGGCCAGATTGATGACGCCCATGACGCCGAAAATCAGAGTCAGCCCGCTGCCAATCAGAAACAGCAGCAGGCCGTATTGCAGCCCGTTCAGGAGTTGCGCGAGGAAGCCCTCCATCGATCCGCCCGGACGGGCTCCCTCTGTTCGTCAGACCGCCTTGCAGCCGGTGCCAGGATCGGCGAGCGCTTCCGCCGCCGCGCCAATGACGCGGTTTTCGCCGTTCTTCGCCTCGCGCAGCCAGATCGTCTGCACCGGGTTGTGCGCGGCGGAGACGGTGAAAGCCCCACGCGGGCTGTCGATCTTCCCGGCGCGGATCGCCGCCGAAAGCGCCTTGATGGCGGACGCGTCGCCTTTGGTGCCCGCGAGCCCGATCGCCAGCATTTGCGCGGCGTCGTAGCCCTGCACCGCATAAACATCCGCGTCGCGCGCCGTCATCGCGTGATAAGCTGCGCGGAACGCAGTATTCTTGGGATTGTCGATCCCATCCCCATAATGCAGCGCCGTCTGAATGCCTTCCGCCGCCGCGCCTTGCGCCTTCAGCACCCCCTCTGTCAGGAAGCCCGATCCGCACAGCGGCAGTTTGTCCCGCAGACCGGCCGCGGCGTAATCCTTGACGAACTGGATCGCGCCGCCGCCCGCGAAGAACGAGCCCACCGCCTCCACCCCCAAACCCGGCAACTGGGCCAGCAAAGGCTGAAAGTTCGTTTCCGGGAAGGGCAGCGTCAGGATTTTCGTCAGCTCCGCCCCGCCGGCGCGAAGTCCGTCGCCGAACCCTTCGGCCGATTCCCTGCCCGCCGCGTATTCCCAGGTGACCCAGGCGGCTTTCTTCACGCCCTTCGCTGCCAGCGCCTTGCCCATGCCATAGGCCGGTTGCCAGTTGCTGAACGACGACCGGAACACCGACGGCGAGCACAAGTCCCGGGTCGCCGCGACGTTGCCCGCGTTGGGGATGATCAATGGCACCTGCTGCTCTCGCGCTGCTTGCACCAGCGCCATCACGACGCCGGAGTGAACGGTACCGACCAAGGCCTCGACCTTTTCGCGGCCCAGGAGACGGTTGACGTTGGACGGGGCTTTGGCGGGATCGGATTCGTAATCGACGCGGACCAGTTCCACGGTCCGCCCGCCCATTT
>JAYWAX010000486.1:0-3858 GCA_043782125.1 Acetobacteraceae bacterium
CAATCTTGATCTTTGGCGCCGCCGTGCGCCCAGGCGGCGAGCCGAGTCAGGCTCTGCGGCGCCGTGTCGAGGCGGCGATCCACGCTGGGCGAAGCCACCCGGGCGCGCACTTCGTGGCCACCGGCGCGGTGGGCCGGTACGGTCCGTCCGAAGCTTCGATCATGGCCCAATTATTAATGAAATCGGGCATCGAACGTGAAAAAATCATACTTGAGGAAACCGGACGAGACACGCTTTCGTCAGTCCGCGCGATCCGGCGGATCCTGCTGCAACCAGGGTTCGAGGCGCCCATTCTGGTCGCCACCAGCGCCTATCATCTGCCCCGATGTCTGACTTTGCTATGCTTATCCGGAATAGCAGCCCATCGCTGTTCGCCACCCTCGGGCGGCGCCGCGACCGATTGGCGCAAGCGATGGTTTTGGCGGGCGCGGGAAATTCCGGCGCTGCCGTACGACGCGTTTCTGGTGCTGTGGTTGCGGTTGTTCCGCCGCCTATGAGCCCTTGGCCAGCACGTCCAGCATCGTCGCCTCGGTCAGAAGCTGCGGCAGAATGTCCGGTTCGCGGGCCTGGGGGGCGTAATAAAGGTAAAGCGGCACGCCGTCCCGCCCGTGCGCCCGCAAGAAGGCGCCGATCGCCGGGTCCTGACGGGTCCAGTCGCCTTTCAGATACGCGACATGGCGCGCGCCGAAGGCCCGGCGCACGGAGTCGGTGCCGATCGCGATCCGTTCATTCACCAGGCAGGTCACGCACCAGGCAGCGGTCAGATTGACGAAGACCGGCCGTCCTTCGGCCCGCAGCGCCGCCAGGCGGTCAGTCGAGAACGCCTCCACGCCGCGTTCGGCGGCAGGACCTGGCGGAGTCGCGCCGAGTCCCGTCAGAGTCGCCAGCATCAGCGCGACGGCAATGCCCGCCCCCAGCAACCCCAAACGGGGATGGCCGTATCCGCGTGTCACGCCAATGCTCCATCCGGCGAAGCCCAACAGCACGAAGCCGGTCGCGACGGCCAGCACACCTTCGGGGCCGGCCTCCTGGCTCACGACCCACAGCAGCCAGACGGCGGCGCCGTACATTGGAAACGCCAGTATTTGGCGGAATATCTCCATCCACCGGCCTGGCCGGGGCATGGCGCGCGCCAAAGCGGGCACGAAGCTCAGGGCCAGAAAGGGCGTCGCAAGGCCCAGTCCCATGAGCAGAAAGACGAGGATGGCGACGGGCGGGGAGGCGGCGAGGCCGGCGGCGATCGCCACGCTCATGAACGGCGCGGTGCAGGGGGTGGCGACGAGGACGGCCAGGGCGCCGGTGAAGAAACTGCCCCAATGGCCCTGGCGCGTGGCCAGGCTGTTGCCGGCCCCGGCGAATCCGGCGCCGATCTGGAAGACCCCGGACAGATTCAGGCCGGCCGCGAACAGCAGCCAGGCCATTGCCGCGACGAAGACGGGGGAGGCGAATTGGAAGCCCCAGCCCGCCGCCATCCCGGCGCCGCGCGCCACCAGCAGCGACACCGCGAGCGCGGCAAACGTGGCCATGACTCCGGCGGTATACGACAGCGCGTGCGCCCGGGCCGTCCCGCGGGCGAGTCCCGCCGCGAAGCCGACGGCCTTCATCGCGAGAATCGGAAACACGCAGGGCATCAGGTTCAGGATCAGCCCGCCCAAAAACGCGAAGAAAAGGGCGCGGGGCAGGCCCAACTCCGGCGCCGGTACTGGGCCGGGGGCGGCGGCGAGCATGACGTCGGTCTGCCCGCCGGACCGGTCGCGCAGGGACAGCACGCCGCGTAAGCCGGATGCGGGCGCGAAGCCCTCGGCCAGCCGCAGGCCAAGCGCGATCCCGTCGCCGCGCACCGACAGCAACTGCGCCGCGCCATCGGCGATCTGGCCGGGGGTTTCGGGGACGAACCAGGCATCGGCCACGGTGTCCGGGTTGAGTTCCGGGCCCAGTATGTACAACGTTCCGTTCGGCGCCAGCGTCGCGGCCCATGGCAGCGTCCGCGGCGTCGCGCGATCGTGCGCCTGAAACAGGGCCGCTTCTGGCGATGCCGCGCCCGAGCCGGCCGGGAAGGTGAAGGTGAAACTGGCTTCCTCCGGGATGCAAACCTCTTTGCACACCAGCCAGTTCGCCCGCAGTTCGCCCGTCAGGGATGCCGTGCCAGGGGGGAGTGTTCCAGGGGGGAATGTCCCGGGGGGGGATGTCCCGGGGGTCAGCGTGACAATGGCCGGCAGGACGACCTCGCGGGTAAATCCGTAGGTCACGATGGAACCTTCGGAAATGCGCGCGGGCGTGGGCCATTCGATGGAACCGGCGGAGGCGCCTGGCGGCAGGACGAAGGCAAGTTCGGTGGGGATTCCGGATTCGCCCGGGTTGCGCCAATAAGTATGCCACCCGTCCGCGAGCCGCAGCCGCAGCCCGATCCGCGCGGTCCCGTCCGGGCCGATTGTGCCGCTGGCCGCGATCAGCGTCGCCGTGGTGCGTTTCGTCGCGACCGGTGCGCTTTCATACGCTGCGGCTGGGCCGCCATGGCCGGCGGTCAACGCGCACACCGTTAGAAGCCAGAGAAAAAGTCGAAACATGGCCAAGGCGGGTTTCCTGTGCGTGGGAGAGGGGCGGGACTTCCATAACAGATGAGGGGACATCCCGGCATCGCAATCCGTTACGCCATGCGGCGGCGATTCTTTGTCCGGCGGACAGCGCCTTCCCGCCTGCGGCGGAAATGCTCTATCGGAGCAGTCCATGTCCCCGCCGCGGGGATGGGTAATCGCTGCATCGGATGGATCGTGTCATGGCCGAACCCTTGCTCGCCGAACTGGCGGAAGACCGCGCAACCGGCGCCATCGCCGTCATTTACGACGAGATACGGCGCTTTTCCGGCGTGCCTTATGTTTCGTCGCTGCAACGCTACCTCGCCACCATGCCCGGCGTGCTCGAATGGGTCTGGGCTGTGGTCCGGCCTGCGTTGGTATCCGGGGTGATTCCGGAAACCGGCTGGCGGCTCGCGGACCAGGCGCGGCTGACGCCGCTGGCCGCCGTTGCCCCGGCCACGCGCGCGGGGTGGAAGCTTGACATGGGCGGGTATGCGACGATCGGTGCGATCGCGGAGAATTTCGTCCGGGTCTCCCCGGTCAATCTGATGACGGGCGCGTGTCTGAAATGCCTGCTCACCGGCCAGGCACCCGGCGGAGCCGGAATTTCGACCGGCTGGACGCCGCCCGCGATGTTGCCGCCGATGCCCGGCAACGCCGATCCCTTGGCGTTGCCGCCCGAGCAGCGCGCCGTGTTGATGCGGTTCGCGACGGAGGTCGATGGCGCGCCGTTCATCCCCGCGTTGTACCGGCAACTCGCCCATTACCCCGCGTTTCTGGCCTGGCTTGCAGACGCGTTGGTGCCGCGATTGACGGCGGCGGAGACCAATGCCGCGCGCGCCGGGTTTCGTGCGGCGGCGATGGCGGCGGCGCCCGCGATCGTCGCGCGCCTGCCCGTCTTGTCTCCCGATCATTCCACTGAGCTTGCGCCCGACGCGGACACTGCGCGGCGCATCCTCGCGACGATCGACCGTTACGCTGAAACCAGCCCGGAAATGACGATGTTCGGGCGGTTGATCCTGGAGGCGATTTAATACCAACTGGCGGAACGCTTGACTCTCGGCATTGCCTCTCCACCACGTCATGGTTCGGCTCGACCGGACAATCGGGAGCGGCACGGCGATCGGACGGGAGGCGCTTTCCGTGGTTTATCGTGGCCACTCTCGGAATGGTGTACCGCTCCCGATGGCCCGCTCGGGGGCGTGCCATGACGCGGAGAGGACGTCGCGATGGGTCAAACGTTCTGCGGGTTGGTTTAATACCGAAAGTACGAGCGATTCAC
>JAYWAX010000487.1:0-3857 GCA_043782125.1 Acetobacteraceae bacterium
CGAGCCATGACGGGAGAGGTGCGGGCCATGACGGGAGAGGTGCGGGCCATGACGGGAGAGGGGCGGGCCATGACGGGAGAGGTGCGGGCCATGACGGGAGAGGTGCGGGCCATGAGGCATCGCGGGGGCCACGATGCGGCGGGGGCGTGCCGATCGGTCAATCGTTCGCCGGGTTGGGATTACCGCCCAGGTCTGGGGAGCCCGTAATGTCCGCGCAGAGTATCCGATTCGTAGCTTTCCCGGAACAATCCCCGTTGGCGCAGCAGCGGCACCACCTCCGCCACGAACACCTCCAACATCCATGGCAGCACGGGCGGCATCAGGTTGAATCCGTCGGCCGCGCCGTCGCGGAACCAGTCTTCGATCAGATCGGCGATCTGTTCCGGCGTCCCCACGGTGACGAAGTGGCCGCGCGCGCCCGCGAGGTAACCCAGAAGCTGGCGCAGCGTCGGCTTTTCCCGGCGCACGAGCCCCACGATCACTTCCGTACGGCTGCGCGCCGCCTCGACCGAGGCGGGGTCTGGAAAGTCTTCCGGCGATAACGGTTTATCCAGTGGCAGATGCGAAAAGTCGAAGCCGCCGAAACGGCCGGACAGGCGTTTGCGCCCGACTTCCGGGTCCGACAGATCGTTCAGTTCGCGGGAAATGCGGTGGGCCGCTTCCTCTGTGCCGGCGATAACGGGACTGAGGCCCGGCAGAATCAAAATTCGATCCGGCGCCCGTCCCTCCGCCGCGGCGAGCCGCTTGAGATCGGCGTAAAAATCTCGCGCGGTGGATTTTTCCATCTGCGCCGTGAACACCGCCTCGGCATGGCGCGCCGCGAAGCGCCGGCCGGTTTCCGACGAGCCCGCCTGCACGAACACCGGGCGCCCCTGCGGCCCTCGCGGCAGGTTCAGCGGACCGGCGACCTGATAATGCGGCCCTTTACGATTGATCGGCCGGATCGACCCGGCGCGCGCGTACCGCCCCGACGCGCGGTCGTCGATCACGGCATCGTCGTCCCAACTGTCCCACAGCCCGTTGACGACCTGCATGTATTCCTCGGCCCGTTCGTAACGTTCCGCGTGCGACAACTGCCCCTGCCCGCCGAAATTCGCCGCCGCGGCCACCAGCCAGCTTGTGACAATGTTCCAACCGACGCGCCCGCCGGACATATGATCCAACGACGCGAACTGCCGCGCCAGATTGAATGGCTCGGTATAGGTGCTGGAACACGTCGCGATCAGCCCGATCCGGCTTGTCGCCCCCGCCAGTGCGGCCAACGTCGTCACCGGTTCGAGCCATGTTCGCGGCGCGCTGACGATGTCGTCGCCCGCCGCCAACTGGTCGGCGAGGAAAATACTGTCGAAACACCCGGCCTCGGCCTGGCGCGCCAAGTCGATATAGTAACGAATATCCGTCAGCGCCAGCGGCGAGCTTTTGGGGTGGCGCCACGCCGCCTCGTGATGGCCGCGGCCGTGAATGAACAGATTGAGGCGCAGGTGTCGGGTCATGGCGCGGTCCTTCGACGATCTGGCCCAAGTCTGGCCACGCCCGCGCATTGGAGGCAAGCTGACGCCGATAACTCAGGAGGATGCCCCATGATCGAAGTCCGTCCCACCGGCGCCGCGTTGGGTGCCGACATTCTCGGCGCCGATCTTTCCCGCCCGCCGGCGCCCGCCGCATTCGGCGCCATCCACCGCGCCTGGATGACCCATGTTGTCCTGCGCTTCCGGGGGCAGACCCTGACCGACGAGCAACTGATGGCGTTCAGCCGGAACTTTGGCGCGCTGGACGGCAATCCGCGCCATGCCAAAGTCGAAGGACGAGCCGATTCCGCGGCCGCCGGCTTCGTCAACGTCATTTCCAACGTCGTCGAAGACGGCAAAGCCATCGGCGGGCTTGGCAATTACGAATCCAAGTGGCACAGCGACATGAGTTATAATCCGCTGCCCGCGATGGCGAGCGCGCTGTACGCCCTGGAAGTCCCCCCGCACGGCGGCGATACCGGCTTCGCCAACATGTATACCGCGTTTGAAACGCTGCCCGCGGCCCTTCGCGCCCGCGTCCAGACGTTGGACTGTGTCCACGACAGCAGTCTTAACAGTGTCGGCCAGCTCCGCGTCGGGTTCGACGATGTCACGGATCCGCGTAAAACCCCCGGCGCGGTTCATCCCCTTGTGCGAACGCACCCTGTCACCGGGCGCAAGTGCCTGTTCCTGGGACGGCGCCGGAATGCCTATATCCCCGGCCTCGATCTGGCGGAAAGCGAAGCCCTGCTCGATACACTCTGGGATCACGCCACCCAACCCGCGCATGTCTGGGTGCAACAATGGCGGGAAGGCGATCTTGTCCTTTGGGACAACCGCGCCGCTTTGCACCGGCGCGACGAATTCGACGGCACCGCGCGCCGGGTGATGCACCGGACCCAGATTTCAGGCGACAGGCCGTTCTGAAGCTCGCCGCGGGGGCAATGGGGGCGGCGGGCGCGTTGGGGCGATCGGGCGCAGAGGCGGCGCCCGATAAGCACTGGGTTCGGGGCTCCGGCCATCGCACAATCGTCAAAGGACGGCTCGGGCGGGCAATCGAACGAGAGGCGCGTTCCCCGGTTTTTCGTGGCCACTCTCGCAATGGGGTGCCGTTCCCGATGGCCCGCTCGGGGGCGTGCCATGACGGGGAGAGGGCGTCGCGAGGCGTCAATCGCCGGGGCGGGGCGTCAATCGCCGGGGCGGTTGGGATCAGACCCCATTGTCCTTCGCCGAACCCTTCCCACCGCTTGATCCCGATCCCGGCTCCGTCCTAAGCCTGCGACCGCATACCGGAGATCGACTCATGGACCAGAACGTGCCCTTCGCCGACCCGCACGCGGAAATTCGCGAGGAGGTGCGCAAGCTGTGCGCCCGTTTTCCCGGCGAGTACTGGCGCAAGCTGGATGCGGTCCGGGAATATCCGACGGCGTTCGTTCGCGCGTTGACCGAGGGCGGTTATCTCGGCGCCTTGATCCCAGAGGAATACGGCGGCGCGGGCCTGCCCTTGTCGGCCGCTGCGGCGATCCTGGAAACCGTCCAGGCGGAGGGCTGCAACGGGGCCGCCTGCCACGCCCAGATGTATATCATGGGCACGATTCTGCGGCATGGCACCGATAAGCAGAAAACCACCTATTTGCCGAAGATCGCGACCGGCGAATTGCGGTTACAGGCGTTCGGCGTCACGGAACCGACCAGCGGAAGCGACACGACCTCGCTCCGCACCGTCGCGAAGCGGGAGGGCGATCATTACGTCGTCAACGGCCAGAAAGTCTGGACCAGCCGCGCGGAACATTCCGATCTGATGCTGCTGCTGGCCCGTACCACGCCGCGCGACCAAACGGCAAAACGCACCGAGGGTTTGTCCACCTTCATCGTCGACATGCGCGAAGCTCTGGGCCACGGCCTCACCATCCGTCCCATTCGCACGATGATGAATCATAACTCTACCGAAGTGTTCTTCGACAACATGATCGTGCCGGCGGAAAACCTGGTCGGCGTCGAGGGCCGCGGCTTCCGCTATATCCTGGACGGTATGAATGCCGAGCGTTTGCTGATCGCGGCGGAGTGCATTGGCGACGCCAAATGGTTCCTGAAGAAAGCCGCCGATTACGCGCGCGAACGCAAGGTGTTTGGCCGCCCGATCGGGCAGAACCAGGGCATCCAGTTCCCGCTGGCCCGCGCCTACGCCCAGATGCGCGCCGCCGAACTGATGGTGCAGGCCGGTTGCGCCAAATTCGAGGCCGGTCAAACCCCCGGCGAGGAAGCCAACATGGCCAAAATGCTCGCCGCCGAAGCCTCCTGGGCCGCCGGCGAGGCCTGCGTCCAGACCCATGGCGGCTTCGGCTTCGC
>JAYWAX010000488.1:0-3855 GCA_043782125.1 Acetobacteraceae bacterium
CTTGTGCTCCCTCGTGTTTCATGGTCTGGGCCAGACCCTAGCCCAGGCGCGTCATTCCGGCCACACTGGCCCGGACCAGAAGTGGACACCAATTGTGACCGATATCGTTCTCGTACATAGCTCCGACCTTCACGTCGACAACGACCCGCATCAGAATCCCTACGGGGAGGACGGCACCACCGGCCTGCGCGTGGTGCTGGAAGCGGGCAAAACCCACAACGCGCATTTCGTGCTGCTGGTGGGCGACGTGTTCGACAATAACCGCCAACCGGCGCATATTCTGGAGCGATCGACCGAATTGCTGGCAGATGCTGGCCGTCCGGTGTTGATCCTGCCCGGCAACCACGATCCGGTGACCCCGGACTCGGTCTATCTGCGCGGCGCCTTCGCGAAGCTGCCGCATGTCCACATCATCGGCGTGCGGCATGAAAAATCCGTGCATTTTCCGGATTTCGACGTCGAATTCTGGGGCCACGCGCATACCGATTACGGCAACATGGTGCCGCTGCGCGACCCGCATCCGCGTTCCGCCCGCTGGCATATCTGCCTCGCGCATGGGCATTACGAGGAAGATGGCGCGATCCCGCTGCGCCCGTCCTGGCTTATGAGCGACGCCGAACTCGACGCGACCCAGGCCGACTACGTCGCTCTGGGCCACTGGAACCGGCCGGTGAAGGTCGGAACGGACAAGGTCGCGGCGTATTATTCCGGGTCGCCGGATCTCGCGAAAACCGTGAACGTGGTGCGCCTGACCCATAACGGGCAGGTCGAGGTCACGCGTGAGCCGATCGACTGGGAATAGACGCCCATTGACGGATCGGCCGGTTTCGCGCCACGGAATGCGGCATGTGTACTGTCGTTGTCCTGTTTCGGCCCGGACATGCCTGGCCGGTGGTTTTGGTGGCCAATCGCGATGAAAGCGTAGATCGCGCCTGGGATCTGCCGGATACGCATTGGCCGTCGCAGCCCGGCGTGATCGCGGGGCGGGATCGCACGGCGGGCGGCACCTGGATGGGATTGAACCGCGAAGGCGTCACCGCTGCGGTGCTGAACCGGCCAGGCTCTTTGGGACCGGCGGACGGCAAGCGTAGCCGTGGCGAGTTACCGTTGATGGCGTTGGCGCAACCGACCGCGGCCAAGGCGGCGGCGGCGATCGCGGCCCAGAACGCCGGGGAATGGCGCGGGTTCAATCTTGTGCTGGCGGACCGGATGGGCGCGTTGTTCGTCCGCGGCGCCGGGCATGGGCCGCCCGTCGTGCAAACCTTGCCCCCGGGCGTGTCGATGGTCACGGCGCACGATCCGAACGATCCCGACAGCCCGCGCGTCCAGCGCCACCTCCCCCGCTTCCGCGACGCCGCCCCCCCAGACCCTGGGCATTGGGACGCATGGCGCGCGATCCTCGCCGACCACGCCGGATCGCCGGGCGAACAGATCAACGTGATTTCGCGCGGCGGTTTCGGAACGGTGAGTTCCTCGTACCTGGCGATCCCGGCCGTGGGCGAACCGGTGTGGCTGTTCGCGGCGGGAGCACCGCACGAAGCGCCGTTCGAGCCGGTTACGGCAATGTCAGCCGCATTTCGCCCTTGAAGGCGTGGATCAGTTCGCGGCGGCGGAATTTCCAGCCGCCGGACGTGCGGACAAGACGATCGGCGTAGGTGCCGCAAACGGATGGCACCGGCCCGTCAGGACCTTCCACCATCACCAGATAATTCGATTTCGCGGTGGCCTCGCCGCCATCGAGGGCGATGACGGTATTCACAGCGTAATACCAACGGCCCTTGATGTTGACCCTTCGCGGCGGGTGCACGCCATCGTCATGGTGCGCGCAGGCGCACCATCCACGCCTTGGTTTTTGCCGGGAAAGTCGTGGATGGTCCGCCTTCGCGGACCATGACGGGGTGACAGCCGACGAGTCAACATTAAGGTCGGTTGGTATAATGCATGCGTTTCGGCGTGGGTGGAACGGATTGTTTCAACCACGCGGCGATATCGGCCGGACCGCACGCGCGGCGATACGGCGCGATCCATTCCCCGTCCGGCGCGAACAACGTGGAAAGTTCATCGAACGAACCATCGTCCATATGGAAGCAATAGAGGTGCAGGACCTCCCGTATATCGTCCTTATCGCTCATGTTGCCTCGCGAATTCCGCGGCCAGGTTCAGCGCGGCGATCAGACTCGACGGATTGGCCAGGCTCTTGCCCGCGATGTCGTAGGCGGTGCCGTGATCGGGCGACGTGCGCGCGATCGGCAAGCCCAGTGTGACGTTGACGCCCAGGTCCATGTCGAGCGTCTTCAAGGGGATCAGCGCCTGATCGTGATACATGCAGATCGCGACGTCATACCTTTTCCGCGCCGATGGCGTGAACATCGTGTCGGGCGGCCAGGGGCCGGAAACGTCGATCCCCTCGCCGCGCAGCGTGTCGATGGCGGGCTGGATCAGCCTTGTTTCCTCGTCGCCAAGCGCGCCCTGTTCGCCCGCGTGCGGGTTCAGACCGGCGATGGCGAGGCGCGGTGCTGCGATCCCGAAGTCGCGGCGCAAGGCCTCCGCCGTGGTGCGCGCGGCGTTTACGATCGTGGCCGGTGTCAGCATGGCAATGGCGTTGCGCAACGGCACATGAACGGTCACCGGCACGACCCGCAGGTACGGGCTGACGAGCATCATGATTTCCTTGCCGGGCACGCCCGTCAGTTCCGCCAGAAACTCGGTATGGCCCGGGTGTTTGAACCCCGCCTGATAGAGCGCCGCCTTGTTGATGGGGTTTGTCACGATCGCGCCAGCCTCGCCCGCCAAGCACAAGGCCACGGCACGGGCGATGGAGGCGATGACGGCGGGCGCGTTGGCCGGGTTGGGTTTGCCGGGGATCGCCGGTTCGGCGAGGGAGATGGGCATGACCGGCAGCGCGTCCGGGAACACCGCGGTGGCTTCCTCGCAACGCTCGATCGCGCGGATCGGGATTTCGAAGCCCATTGCCCGCGCCAAGGCTGCAAGACGCGCGGGGTCGTCCAGCGCGACGAAGGGACGGGCGCCTGGTTCGCGGGCGAGCCAACTGCGCAGTGTCAGTTCGCCGCCGATTCCGGCCGGGTCCCCCATGGTGAGTGCGAGCGGGCGCATGCGTCAGATATGCAACGCGCGGCCCTCCACGGCCAGCGCGGCTTCCTTGACTGCCTCGGGCAGGCTGGGGTGGGCATGGCAGGTGCGGGCGATGTCCTCGGACGACGCGCCGAATTCCATGGCCAGAGCGATTTCCGCGATCAGGGTGCCCGCATCGGGGCCGAGAATATGGGCACCAAGGACCCGGTCGGTGGTCTTGTCGGCGAGGATTTTGACGAACCCATCCATGTCGCCCATGGCGCGGGCGCGGCCGTTCGCGGTGAACGGGAATTTCCCAACGTTATAGGCGATCCCAGCGGCTTTCAGCTCGTCCTCGGTCTGGCCGACGGAGGCGATCTCGGGCCAGGTGTAGACGACGCCGGGAATGACGCCGTAGTTCACATGTCCCGCTTTCCCGGCGAGACGCTCGGCGAGCGCGACGCCCTCGTCCTCCGCCTTATGGGCGAGCATTGGGCCGGCGATGGCGTCGCCGATGGCGTAGATACCAGGGATGTTGGTGGCATAATGGGCATCCGTGCGCACGCGTCCGCGTTCGTCCAGCGCGACACCGGCGGCGTCCAGGCCCAGACCGTCGAGGTGAGGACGGCGGCCAATGGCAAGGAGGACCACATCGGCGTCGATGGTTTCGGACGCGCCCCCCTTGGCGGGCTCCACGGTCAGGGTCACGCCCTCGCCATTCGGCGTCGCGGCGGTGACCTTGGCGCCAAGGCGGAAGGTAAGCCCCTGCTTCGCCAGAACGCG
>JAYWAX010000489.1:0-3851 GCA_043782125.1 Acetobacteraceae bacterium
GTCCAGGTCCAGTATGATGCGATGATCAAACTAGAGGCCGACGACCAGTGCCGGACATACCGCGCTCCTAAAATACCGCAGATCGGTGGTAACTGGGAATGCGTTAGCGGATGCAAAACAGTTGCTGGACCTCGACGAATATCGCAAGATGCCAACGGAAGCATCACTTTCGTACATCCTAACCCCCCCACCACATCAGGCAGGGCAAGCGCCAGAATTAATGCAGGTCAGAGTTCTCTTAAGGTGCAGGGTTGGGGTCCCGACCTGCATGTGGAAATTGTTAATCCCAACGAACTTCAGTTCTCTGACGGTGCCCGTTGGGTAAAACGGTGAACCAAAATTTTCCATAAAGTTTTTGCTCCGAGCCGCACAACGGAAAACTGAAGCGCCCCTGGCGCTTTCGCGCCAGGGGCCACCAAAAAATCAGACACGCTCGATCAGCGCCGCGATGCCCTGGCCAACGCCAATGCACATCGTCACGATCGCGCGCTTCTTACCGTAAACCTCCATCGCATGCACCGCCGTCAGCGCCAACCGCGCGCCGGACATGCCCAAAGGATGACCCAGAGCAATCGCGCCGCCATGCATGTTCACATGTGCGGCGTCGTCGGGCACGCCAAGCTGGCGCAGCACGGCGATACCCTGGGACGCGAAGGCCTCGTTCAGTTCGATCACGTCGATCTCGTCGATCGTCATGCCCAAACGGGACAAGAGTTTTTGCACCGCCGGTGCCGGACCGATGCCCATGATCCGCGGCTCCACGCCCGCCGTCTGCATCGCCACGACGCGGGCGCGCGGGGTCAGACCGTGCCGCTTCGCACCGGCTTCGGACGCCAGGATCAGCGCCGCGGCACCGTCGTTGACGCCGGACGCATTGCCCGCCGTCACCGTGCCCGGCTCGCGGAACGGCGTCTTCAGCCTGGCGAGCATGTCCAGCGTGGTGTCGCCGCGCGGATGCTCGTCCTTATCGACGACCGTATCGCCCTTACGGCCCTTGATTGTCACCGGCGTGATTTCTTGCGCGAAAAAGCCGCTATCCTGCGCAGCTTTCGCCCGCTGCTGGCTGCGATACGCGAAAGCATCCTGATCGGCGCGCGAAATTTGAAACGCCTCCGCGACGTTCTCGCCGGTTTCCGGCATCGAGTCGGTGCCGTAGATTTTCCGCATTTGCGCGTTGACGAAGCGCCAGCCGATCGTCGTGTCGTAAATTTCGTTACTGCGCGAAAACGCTTCCGTCGCCTTGCCCATCACGAAAGGCGCACGGGTCATGCTTTCGACGCCGCCGGCCAGCATCAGATCGGCCTCGCCGCTCTTGATCGCGCGCGCGGCGGTGCCAACGGCGTCCAGACCGGACCCGCAGAGCCGGTTCACGGTGCCGCCCGGCACGCTCGGCGGCAGGCCCGCAAGCAGCACCGCCATGCGCGCGACGTTGCGATTGTCCTCGCCCGCCTGGTTGGCACAGCCCATGATGCAATCGTCCAGCGCGTCCCAGTCCACGCCGGGATTGCGGGCCATCAACGCCCGGAGCGGGATCGCGCCGAGATCGTCGGTGCGGACATCGCGCAACGCGCCGCCGTAACGGCCGATCGGGGTGCGCGTGAAATCGCAGATATAGGCTTCGGCCATGAACGTTTGCTCCCGGTTGATATGAAAGCACCTTATAACGCGCCGCCGCCGCGGCCAAGATCGCGCGGAGGGAGGTAAGCATTGGAGCGCTGCCCCCCCCCCGGCCCATTGCCGGTTGCGGCGTTTCTGCTCCTCGCTCTACGTTCGCGGGTCTCAGGAGGGCCGGAAATGCGGTTACTGGCGCGTATCGCGATATTTGGTTCGATCCTTTGCACCGCCGCTTGCGGCTTGTCGCCGGGGTCCGCCGCCGACGCGGCCCGTCTCGCGAATTTGCGTTACAGGGCGTTGCTCGTCGCGGGCGATGGCAGCGTCGCGGCGTTCGACAACGCCACGGACGCGATGCGCGCCCGCCTGTCCGCAGCACGGGCCGCGAGCGTCCGGCGGCTATCCGCCTCCGCGCAGGTAATCGCGCGCGACGGCGCGGGCACCGCCAGCCTGGACCAGGTTCTGTCCGCGATCGGCGAGCTGCGCCCGGAGGCCGGTCAGGGGTGCCTCGTCTTCGTCACGTCGCACGGGTCCTACCGGCGCGGCCTGGTTTTGGTGCCGTCGCGGAACTATCTGACCCCGTCCGCCCTGGACACCGCCCTGACCGCCGGTTGCGGGGACCGGCCGGCGATCGCGATTCTGTCCGGCTGCTTCTCCGGCGCCTTCGCGCGCGGCCCCATGGCGCGGGCGAACCGGATCGTCCTCACCGCCGCGCGCGACGACCGTCCGTCCTTCGGCTGCGGCGCAGGCAACCAATACACCTTCTACGACCGCTGTTTGCTGGATGCGATGGAGCGCGCCGCCACCTGGCGGGAGGCGCACACTCAGATCCGGACCTGCGTCGCCACGAGGGAGCTCGATCTGGGCTTCAAACCGTCGGAGCCCCAGGCGTGGTTCGGCGATCGGGTCAGGGAGATGCCGGTGCCGCGGTGACCACGCGTTGCACAAACGCCGCGGCGGCTTCGACGGCGCCGGCCTCCGTCAGATCGGCATGCCCGCCCGCGGGCGCGAGCCAGAATTCCTTCGGGCCCGTGGCGGCGTCGAACAGGGCTTTCCCCATGCGCGGCGGGATGATCGCGTCGCGGGCGCCATGCATGATCAACACGGGCGCGCGGATTTTCGGGATCGCCGCCAGCGAGTCGAAGCGATCCAACAGCAATGCGCCGACCGGCACGAAAGGATAATGCAGCCGCGCCATGGCGGCGATCGAGGTATACGGCGCCTCCAACAGCACCGCGGCCGGCGGGTACGCGGTGGCCAGTTGGGCGGCGACGCCGGAGCCCAAAGACTCGCCCCAAAACAGAATGCGCGACAGCGGCACCCCCATCGCGCGCAAAGCCGCCAGTCCCGCCTGCGCGTCCAGGTTCAACCCGGCTTCCGACGGACGGCCCGGATTGCCGCCAAAGCCGCGGTATTCCGGCATCAGAACGCCCCAGCCCAATGCCGCAAAGGGCGCGAACCGGCAGGCGCGATGCCCAAGATGGCCCGCGTTGCCATGCAGATACAGCACAACGAACCCATCCGGCGCTGCGGGCGGCAGGTACCACGCCAGCAGCGTCAGCCCGTCTTGCGTCGCCACCGTTGTTTCCACCACGCCCGCCAAGCCAGCGCGCGCCAGATCGGGCCGCGCGCGATCCGGCAGATAAAGAATTCGCCGCTGAAACAGGAACAATCCCGCCAGCATCAGCACATATATCGACACCGCTCCGGCGCCGATCCACGCAAGCCACATCGCCTCTTCCCCCAAACCCGGCCCCATGGTCAGATCGCCGCTTCCGAGGAGATACCGTCATGCTTCAGATCAAGCACCTGGACCATCTCGTCCTGCGGGTCGCCGACCTACAGGCCACGATGCGGTTTTATATCGATGTGCTTGGCTGTTCGGTCGAGAAAATTCAGGAGGCGCTCGGTCTGTATCAACTTCGCGCCGGCACCGCGTTGATCGACCTGGTCCCGATCGACGGGGAACTCGGCCGGCGCGGCGGCGCGGCGCCAGGAAAAGACGCGCGGAACCTGGATCATTTTTGCCTGCGGATCGATCCCTTCGACGCGGAAGAGATCCTCGCGCATCTGAAAAAACACGGGGTGGAAACCGGGCCGGTCGTCTCGCGCTATGGCGCGGAGGGTCAAGGACCGTCGATCTACGCGGTCGATCCAGAGGGCAATACGGTCGAACTCAAAGGCCCGGCATGGCCGCCCGGCGAGGAACCGGCTTCGGGTTGAGACGGCGCATGCCAAAG
>JAYWAX010000490.1:0-10642 GCA_043782125.1 Acetobacteraceae bacterium
GCCAGCACGGTTCGGAGGGAGGGGAGGGGTAACAGCCTTCCCTACCCCTATCGCCATGTAACGGCCGGTGTCAGTTCATGGGCCACTTGGTGTCGTTCCTCACACCCTTGAATCGCACCCCGCCAGTCGTCCGAGGATGACAACCGGACCTCGGGTCGATAGGGTCAAGGTCACAGGGACGTTCGCGAGGAGCGGTTGCATGGCGGGATTGATGGGAGACGCCGAGGTCATTCAACGGGTGCTCGACCACGCCGATGCCAAGACCACCGACCTTGGCGACGCTGTCTGGCGGGAGCCGGCCGAAAACTACCGTTCGGAAGAACGTTTCGCCGAGGAGATGGAACTCTTTAAGCGGTTGCCCATGGTCTACTGCCCGTCCGCCGCTCTGCCGGACATCGGATCGTATGTCGCGCGCACCGTCGCGGGCGTGCCTCTGCTGGCCGTTCGCGGCGAGGATGGCGTTATCCGGGCCTTCCACAATGTCTGCCGTCACCGTGGAACAATCCTGGCTGAAGGCGACGGCAACGCCCGCTCCTTCATCTGCCATTACCACGCCTGGGCTTACGGCCTTGACGGGCGCTTGCGTTACGTTCCGGGAGAAGAAGGGTTTCCCGGTCTGGATCGCGACGCCCATGGGTTGGTGCCGGTACACGCTGCGGAACATGGCGGCCTGGTCTTCGTCACGCAGAAAGAACCAATTTCCTCCGGCGCGTTGGAGGGGTTGCCCGATCTGATCGCGCCGGGCCAGACGGTGTTCGAATACAGCAGCTTTACGGACGACGCCAACTGGAAGCTGCTGTTGGAAACATCGATGGAGGGCTACCACATCAAAGCCCTGCACAATAAAAGTTTTTACCCATACGGCTTCGACAACCTTAATGTCGTGGAGACCTACGGCAGCAACTCGCGCATTGTCTTTCCCTTCCGGCGCATCGAAAAACTGCGTGACATGCCCGCCGGGGAACGGCGGGCCGATGGGATGCTGACCTACGTCTATCAGTTGTTTCCCAATACCCGCCTGGCGATTCTCTCGAACCACTATCTGCTGGTCATCCTGGAACCGGTAACGGTGTCCCAGTCGCGGTGGGTGATTTACCGGCTGCGGACGCCAGCGCCCGGCGAGTCCGCGGACGACGTCGAGAAATCGAAGCGCGACGCCGCTTTTGTCAAGGACAACGGGGTGGTCGAGGATCGTGAAGCGGCCTGCTCCATACAGCGCGGTCTGGCCGGCGAGGGCAACAGTCATTTCACCTTTGGCCGGTTCGAGACGGCGGCGGTGCATTTCCATCGAAATCTGCGCGGGCATCTGGACAAATTGATTCAGGTATAGCGCCGCCGACCTTGCCGGGGATGCTTTCGACAACCGGGTAATGCGACCAATCGCGTCATCGCATCGGTCCAATTCCGTGCCTCATGGCATGTATGGCGCGGCGGAGAGTCAGATTCCAAAGGCACGAGCACATCCCCGATCCGAAACGCGCGAGGGTGGGGTTTTCGCGCCTACCCCCCATCCTCTGCATCCGGCAGCAACGTCCCCTGCGCCGCCGCGCGCGGTGGCACCAGGCCCAGATGCCGCCACCCCGGCGCCCCCAGCATGCGCCCCCGGCTGGTCCGCAGAATAAGCCCCTCTTGAATCAGATACGGCTCGACCACGTCTTCCAACGTATCCCGCGCCTCCGCCAGCGCCGCCGCCAAGGTCTCCACCCCCACCGGCCCGCCGCCGTGATGCTCGGCCATGCGCCGCAGATAACGCCTGTCCATCTCGTCCAGCCCGCGTTGATCCACCTCCAACCGCGTCAGCGCCGCGTCGGCGATCGCCTTGTCCACCGGGGATTGCCCCGATACGGCGGCGATGTCGCGGACCCGGCGCAGCAGGCGGCCCGCGATGCGCGGTGTGCCGCGGGAACGCCGGGCGATTTCCGTCGCACCATCGCCGGTCAAAGACAGCCCCAACAGCGACGCGCCGCGGGCGACAATCAGTTTCAATTCCTCGGGCGTATAGAAAATCAGCCGCAACGGAATGCCGAACCGGTCGCGCAACGGCGTCGCCAGCAGGCCGGAGCGCGTGGTCGCCCCGACCAGCGTGAACGGCGCCAGATCGATGCGCACGCTGCGCGCCGCGGGCCCCTCGCCGATGATCAGATCGAGCTGAAAATCCTCCATCGCGGGATAGAGGATTTCCTCGATTGCCGGTTGCAGCCGATGGATTTCGTCGATGAACAGCACGTCGCGCGGTTGCAGATTGGTCAGGATGGCCGCCAGGTCGCCGGCCCGCTGGATCACCGGCCCCGACGTCGCGCGAAACCCCACGCCGAGTTCCCGCGCCACGATCTGCGCCAGCGTCGTTTTGCCCAGTCCAGGTGGCCCGTGCAGCAGAACGTGGTCCAGGGCCTCGCCGCGATCGCGCGCCGCCTGGATGAAGACCGCCAGATTCTCACGGGATGCTTTTTGTCCCGTGAAGTCGGCCAGCGTCTGTGGCCGCAGCGATGTTTCCGCCGCGTCTTCTTCCTGGCGCACGGGCGAAATTTCCCGGATTTCGGCGTCCGGTTCGGCCGGTACCGGGCGCGGCCGTTTCATGCGCCCGTCCTACTGGCGAGTTCCTTCAGTGCGTCCCGGATGATCGCGTCCAGCGCGGCGCCATCCCCCAGCCGTTCCGTCACCCGCGCCACCGCGCCCTGCGCCTCCGGGCGCCGGTAGCCAAGATTGACCAACGCCGACAATGCGTCCTCCGCCGCGCCGCGGGGATGGTAGGTCGCGGCGGGCAGGCTGATGCCGGGGGACGAGGGCATCGCCCCAACCTTGTCCTTTAACTCGGTCAACAGCCGCGCCGCGAGCCGGGCGCCAACACCGGCGGCGCGCGTCAGGCTGGCCTGATCGCGGGCCGCGATGGCACCGATCAGATCGCGCGGCGACAGCGCCGACAGGATCGACAGCGCCAGCCGTGGCCCCACGCCTTGCACGGTGGTCAGCAACCGGACCCAGTCGCGCTCCGCCGTTTCGAAAAACCCGAACAACTGGATCGCGTCCTCGCGCACATGCGTTTCCACCAGCAGCTTCGCCATCGCGGGCGGTTGCGGCAGCGCCGCGAGCGTTCGGGAGGACGCATGCACCAGATACCCGACGCCCGCGACGTCGACGACGCAGCGCCCGTCCTCCAGAGCCTCGATACGCCCGGTTAACTGAGCTATCATTGCGGTTCCATCGCGAAACGAATCGTCGTCAGTGGCGATCCCCCGGGAATATACACCGCCCGCCGGCCCGGCGCGCGAGGCCATTCGGCCGGGGTGCGGGACCGCGTGATCGGACCAGTGAAGGCAAGCATTGGGGCGCTGCCCGATCCAGAGCGTTGCCTATGTGGTCGGCTTGTACCGGCTCCGCCCCGGCGCTTTCTTTCGCTCGCCCGATTGCCGCCCACCGCATCCCCGTGCCAAGACGCGCCGCATGCTGTTCAATTCCCAGGTTTTCATCGTCGGGTTTCTGCCCGCGGTGCTGGCGCTTTATTACGCCTTCGCCGGGCACCGGACGGCGCGGCAGATTTTTCTGATTCTGGCGTCCCTGGGGTTTTACGGCTGGTGGGACTGGCGCTTCGTGCCGCTGCTGATCGCCCTGACCATCGCCAACTGGGGACTCGCCGTCTGGTTCGGTGGCGCGCGGCGAAGCTTGATACCCGTGTTCGGCGTGACGATGAACCTGGCGGTCCTGGTTCTGTTCAAATACGCAGATTTTCTGCGCGGCACCGCTTTCGGCCTCGCGGGTGCGCCCTGGGACCCGTGGAGCCTGATCCTGCCCCTTGGCATCAGCTTCTTCGTATTCCAGAAGATTTCCTACCTGATCGATCTTCGCCGCGGCGACCGGCACATCTACGGGTTCCTCGACTTCTGCCTGTTTGTCTCGTTCTTTCCGCAACTGATCGCCGGCCCTTTGGTCCGTCATAATGAGATCGTTCACCAGTTCCGCGCCGATCCGCGCAGCGAGGCGATGTGGGAAAACCTCGGGCGCGGGTTTTTCCTGTTCGTCGTGGGTGTCGCGAAAAAAGTCGTCCTTGCGGACACCCTGGCCATGCTCATCGACCCCCTGTTCGCCAAAACCGCCGGTATGCCCTTGGGCATGGGCGAGGCCTGGATCGCCGCCCTGGGCTATTCATTGCAAATCTATTTCGACTTCTCCGGCTATTCCGATATGGCCACCGGACTCGCGTCGATGTTCGGCCTGCGCCTGCCGGTTAATTTCGACGCGCCATACCGCGCGGTGTCGGTGCGAGACTTCTGGCGCCGCTGGCACATGACCCTCAGCCGCTTCCTGCGCGACTATCTCTATATTCCTTTGGGCGGCAACCGGGGCGGCGCGGCGCGTCAGACGGCGAATGTCGTCGCAACCATGCTTCTGGGCGGGCTGTGGCACGGCGCGAACTGGACATTTGTGGTCTGGGGCGGGCTCCACGGCGCGGCGCTGGCGGTCAATCACCTCTGGACCCAGGGCGGCCTGCGCCTGCCACGCCCGCTCGCGTGGCTCGCGACCATGCTGTTCGTCATGGCCGCCTGGGTTTTGTTCCGCGCGCCCGGGTTTCCCGCCGCCGCCTCCATTCTCGCCAGCATGGCGGGCATGCACGGCTTGACGATGCCGCCTTTGCCGAACGAGCCCCTCGCCGCGCTGATCGCCGGCTGCCTGATCGCGGCGATCGGCCCAACCAGTATTCGCTTCGCATTGACCGATCTGCGTCCGTCGCCCTGGCTGGCCGTGCCCGCCGGCGCGATCCTGTCCTGGCTTCTGTTATTGATTGGCGGGCGCCTGCCCAATGTCTTCATCTATTTCCAGTTTTGATCGCGCCGCCTGGCGCCGCTTCTTCCGCCTCGCCGCCGGTACCGCGGCCGGGGTCGTGGGGTTCGTGTTCGCGTTCGTCGCGCTCGTGGACCCCTGGAACGCGCTGCCGCTGTCGCCACCGCTCGACCGCGCCCCGGTCACCTCGAATCAACGATACGCATACCCTGCGCTCGCCCGCTCGCAAAAATTCGACAGCGCGGTCATCGGCACATCGACCAGCCGCCTGCTGCGCCCGCCGCAATTGAATGAGGCGTTTCATGCGCGCTTCGCGAACCTCGCGATGAATGCCGCGACGCCGTGGGAGCAGTTGCGTCTGCTGGAAGTCTTCGCGCGCGCCCATCCCAACGCCAAAACCATTGTCCTGGGATTGGACACGGGCTGGTGCGAAACCGGCGATGCGCCCGCGCGACTGACCCCCAGACCCTTCCCGGTCTGGCTGTACCAGCCCTCCGCCTGGCGCGGCTATCGCGAAATCCTGAACATCTACGCCGTTGAGGAAGCCGGGAAGGAATTCGGCGTCCTGACCGGGCTGAAACGGGAAGACCAGGGCCGCGACGGCTACACGGTGTTCGTTCCGCCCGACGACAAATGGGAACGCGAACGCGCCATGGCCAAACTGCGCGCCGACGGCCCCGCGATTCCCCTGGGTGTCCGCGAAGGCCTCCCGTCCGCCTGGCGGTTCCGAAACTTCGAGGACCTGCGTGAAACCCTGCGAACGCTGCCTGGGGCTACGGAGACGATCTTGTTTTTCGTGCCCGCCCACAGGGTCCGCATCCCGCCCCCGGACCATTCGGCCGCCGCCGTCTGGGCTGAATGCCGGCGTCGCGCGGTCGATGCCGTCCGCGACCTGCCGCGCGCGATGGTGGCCGATTTTTTCAAACCCAGTGCGCTGACCAACGACGACGACGGCTACTGGGACGCGATGCATTACCGGGTTGCGATCGCGGACCGCCTCGCGCGCGGACTGGCGGCGGCGCGCGACGGCGACGCATCGCCCGATTTCGATATTCTGGCGCGCCGGCGTTGAAACCGGCGCTGGCTCAGACCGCCGCGCGATTGCGGTCTGACGATCCGCGGGGCAATCGAGGCGAACGAAGATCCCCCCTCGATCCGCGAACCGGCTTGCGCGGCCCGGCATCGCTTGCCACGCTGTCCCCCGAACCAACCTCGCGAGGAAACCGCCATGAAAATCGACTTCACCGGCAAACGCGCCATCATATGCGGCGGTAGCCGCGGCATCGGTAAGGCCATCGCCCTCGGCTTCGCGGCTGCTGGCGGCGATGTCTCGATCTGCGCCCGCGAGGCCGCCACGCTGGAACAAACCCGCGCCGAGATCGCGAAACATGGCCACAAAACGCACGCCGCCAGCGCCGATCTGTCCAAGGGCGACGCCGTTCGTGCGTATGTCCGCGCCGCCATCGACGCTCTGGGCGGCTGCGATTTCCTGGTCAACAACGCCTCCGCCTTTGGGGCGTCGGACGACGACAAAGGCTGGACCGACAGCCTCGCCATCGACATGTTGTCGATTGTCCACGCGACGCAGGAAGCGTTGCCGGAGCTGAAGGCGTCGCAGGGCAGCGTCCTGAATATTTCGTCCGTCGCCGCGCTGCATCCCGCCGGACGGCAGCCACCCTACGGCGCCATCAAGGCCGCTGTCATTCATTACACCGCGACGCAGGCGGCGATGTATGCGCGTGACAGGGTGCGGGTGAACTGCATCGCGCCGGGTTCCATCGAGTTCCCGGGCGGCGTCTGGGACCG
This sequence comes from Acetobacteraceae bacterium, assembly GCA_043782125.1. Taxonomy (GTDB): domain Bacteria; phylum Pseudomonadota; class Alphaproteobacteria; order Acetobacterales; family Acetobacteraceae; genus Rhodopila. The sequence goes on from JAYWAX010000490.1 coordinate 6,583, forward strand.
GCGCAAGACCGATAATCCGAAGCTGTACAACGCCACCCTCGCATCTATCCCCTTCGGCCGCATGGGCCATGCCGAGGAGGTCGCCAACGTCGCGTTGTTCCTCGCCTCGCCGTTGGCATCCTGGGTCACGGGACAGGCGATCGCGGTGGCGGGCGCCCAAGGGCTTTGATTGCCAGACGCGCCGGATTGCCTCCGGCGTCGGCGTGCCCCTCAACCTCGGATTGCCAAACGCGTCCGATTGGACATGTAAACCGGGTGCGCCGGGACGGTCTCGCTCGTGCAGATCGCGGGGATCGGCGGCCAGGATTTCGTTTGTTCGGAGAAGGCCTCGATATCGCGACTCCCGGATCGCGCGGTCGACGCGATTGGAAAAGGACCTTTCTCGAAATGAACCGCATTCTTGCCCTCGTACTGGGGTCGTGCCTGATCGTTGCGTCATTGGCACAGGCAGCCGATCACCCTCTGCCGCCGGGATTGATCGCGCTAACGGATCGTCGTGGACAGGCTTTACTGTTAAAGGCGGAAGGGCGGCGTTCCTTCATTCCGCTTCTGTCCAATTTTGTCTCGCAAGACACTGACACGTTCTGCGGCGCCGCATCCAGCGTGATCGTCCTCAATGCCCTGGGTCTACCCGCACCGGTCGATCCCGGCCATCCGCCCTATCGATATTTTACCCAGAGCAACCTGTTTTCGTCGCGGACCGAAGCCGTGGTGGCGCGAGGTTCGGTTGAACGTTGTGGCATGACCCTCGATCGACTGGCGGCGTTGTTGCGGACACATGGGGCTGCGACCCGGGTCGTCCATGCCGATGAAAGCTCGGTCTCGGCATTCCGCGAGGGCATGAGACTGGCGCTCTCCCGTGACAGCACCTTCATCGTCCTCAACTTTACCGGCATTCCGCTCGGATTGACGGAGTCTGGCGGACATTTTTCGCCAATCGGCGCTTACGATGCCAAAGGCGATCGTATCCTCGTGCTCGACGTCGCCCGTTTCATCTACCCGCCGTACTGGGTCAAAACTGCCGAACTGTTCGCCGCGATGAATACACCTGACTCCGATAATGCCAATCGTGTCCGGGGATACGTGGTGGTCACCCGTCCCGCGACCTCCACGCCAAACGGCAACGCCGCCGGGGCCAGATAGCCTACACGCGCGAGTTCGCTCGTCAGCAAACCGAAACCGGCATACTGTCGCAAGTGTGAGGCGGCGGCCGTGGACCGGGCCGCCGCCTCACCGTGCGAAAGGACGGATCGACCATGGGACAGGCCGCGATCGCGGATATCGGCGCCGAGGATATCTGGAAGCTTCCCGCCGCCCGTCTGCTCGAACAACTTGGCGTCACACCCGCCGGTCTTGGGTCGGCGGCGGCGGAGGCGCGGCTCGCGGCCTTCGGTCCCAACGACGCGGCGACCGCGAAACACGTGCCGGGATGGCTGAAATTCCTGTCGCGCTTCGGCAATCCGCTGGTGATCATCCTGCTTGTCGCCAGCGGCCTGTCCGCCTTCGCGGGCGATATCGCGAGCTTCGTCATCGTGATGGCGATCGTCACGATCAGCATGACTTTGGATTTCGTCCAGGAATCGCGCGCGCAATCGGCGGTGGAGGCGCTGCGCCGTTCTGTCGCCGTGCGCGCCATGGTGCGCCGCGACGGCGCCGTCGCGGCGCTGCCGGTCGACCGGCTGGTGCCCGGCGATATCGTCGAACTGATCGCGGGCGACCTGGTGCCCGCCGATGCGCGGCTGCTGGAAAGCCGCAACCTGTTCGTCAATCAGGCCCTTCTCACCGGCGAGCCTTACCCAGCGGAAAAGCTTGCGGGCGACAGCGCGGCGGATGCCGGCAATCCCGTGGGCGCCTCCAATGCGGTGTATGCCGGGACATCCGTGGTCAGCGGCACCGCCACCATCGTCATCTGCCGCACCGGCGCGCGCACCGCGTTGGGACACCTCGCGACCAGCCTCGCCGAGAAGCCGCCCGCCACGGCCTTCGTACTGGGCGTCCGCCGCTTCGGCATGTTGATCATGCGGCTGACCCTTCTTATGGTCCTGTTCGTACTGGTCGTGAACATCGGCTTCCACCGGCCGGTGCTGGAATCCCTGATGTTCGCCTTGGCGCTGGCGGTCGGTCTGACGCCCGAGCTGTTGCCGATGATCGTCACCGTCACGCTCGCCCGTTCCGCGATGGACCTCGCCAAACGCAAGGTCATCGTGAAGCGGCTGTCGGCCGTCCACGACCTTGGCGCCATGGACATGCTGTGCACCGACAAGACCGGCACGCTGACCGAGGCGAAGATCGCCCTGGTCCGCGCGGTCGATGGGCATGGCGTGGAAAGCCCCGGCGTCTTTGCCCAGGCTTTCATTAACAGCCAATTCGAGAGTGGCATGAAAAGCCCGCTCGACGAGGCCATTCTGACCGCGCGCCCCTTCGACATGACCGGCTGGACGAAGATCGACGAAGTCCCCTTCGATTTCGAGCGCCGCCGCGTTTCGGTCCTGGCCGGGCACGCCGGGACTCGCCGCCTGATCGCCAAAGGCGCGCCGGAGGACATCCTGCGTTTGTCGGGACGGTACGAGGATTTCGGCGGGGTGGAACGCGAGCTGGACCCGGCGGCGCGGGCGGCCTTCTCGGCCACCCTGGACGGGTTGGGCGCGCAGGGGTTTCGGGCACTGGGTGTCGCCAGCCGGGAGGTCGCGCCGGACCATGCGACCGCCGCGATTGCGGACGAGGCCGGCATGGTTTTTGCGGGGTTCGCGGTGTTCCTCGACCCGCCGAAGACCAGCGCGGGGGCGACGATCCAGGCCTTGGCGGCGGCCGGTGTGGGGGTGAAAGTGCTGACCGGCGACAACGAAATGGTCGCCCGCCACGTCTTTGCGGAGATCGGCGTGCCCGTGACCGGCGTGTTGACCGGCGACGCGTTGTCGCATCTGTCGGACGAGGCCTTGTTGGGGCAACTGCCGAATGTGAACCTGTTCTGCCGGGTCAACCCGCAACAGAAACACCGTGTCCTACTGGCTCTGAAACGATTGGGCCATGTCGTCGGATTCATGGGCGACGGCATCAACGACGCGCCCGCGTTACATGCCGCCGATGTCGGGATTTCCGTCGATGGCGCCGCCGATGTCGCCCGCGCCGCCGCCGATCTGATCCTGTTGGAACACGATCTGTCCGTGGTGCGGGAAGCCGTCGCGCAGGGACGCCGCACGGTACGAAATGTGTCGAAATACGTGCTGATGGGCTCCAGCTCGAACTTCGGCAATATGTTCAGTATGGCCGGCGCGGCGTTGTTTCTGCCCTTCCTGCCGATGTTGCCGATCCAAATCCTTCTTAATAATTTGCTGTACGACGTGTCTGAAATCGCCATCCCCTTCGACCAGGTCGATGAGGAAGATATCGCAAAGCCCGTCACCTGGGATGTCCGCACGATCGAACGGTTCATGCTTGTGTTCGGCCCGGTCAGTTCGATCTTCGACTTTTTGACGTTTTACGTCATGCTGCATTTGTTCGGCGCCGGGGAGGCGCTGTTCCAGACGGGATGGTTCATCGAATCGATGACGACACAGGTGCTGGTCGTCTTCGCGATCCGCACGCGGCGCCGATTTTACCAGAGCAAGCCGCACCGGTTGCTGGCAATGACGGCGTTTGGCGCGGTTGCCGCGGCGTTGCTGCTGCCAATGATACCCGCCGCCGGGGCCTGGTTCGGGTTCGTGCCGCCGCCACCGTTGTTCTTCGCGTATCTGATCGGCGCGACGCTGGCGTATCTGGCGCTGGTCGAGGTCGTGAAGGGGATTTTCTACCGAGTGCTGAACGGGCGGGGAGGGGAACGCGCGGCGGTGTAAGCTGTTCCGCTTACGCTATGTCTGCCTTCGCCGCAGGTGCGCGGGAATAAGGGCGCCGGGCGAGAACATCCGCCCTTCCTCGTCATGGTTCGGCGCGACCGGACCACCGGGTGCGGCACGTCACGTGCCCTGAATCGTGGGAATGTACCGCACCTTCCTCCGTCATGGTTCGGCTCGACCGGACCACCGGATGCGGCACGTCATGTGCTTTGAATTGAGGGAACGTG
>JAYWAX010000491.1:0-10640 GCA_043782125.1 Acetobacteraceae bacterium
TTCGTCGATGAACTGGCGGACCGCGATATCCGGATCGGCATGGATGGCAAAGAGCGATATCTGGACAATATTTTCATCGAACGGCTGTGGCCGAGCCTGTAATACGAGGAGGTCTGCATCGGGGCGTATGACACGGTCGCCGAGGCGCGCCGGAGCCTGGGGGTTTGGCTGGCGTTCTACAACGACGAGCGCCCGCATCAGTCGCTGGAATACCGGACGCCGCGCGAAGTTTTCGAGGGCGTCGCCTGTGAGCATGTGGACAACATCTGCGCATCGCTTCGCGACGCTCCAATGTTGCCCACAGGTACATCGTCAGGAAAAAGAAGTAATAATGTATTGACAAGTATAAAATACGGCTTATACTTATCCTCAGACGCTCCCTCCGGATCGGGAGGGATACCGAAACGCGGTGGGACTCTCTCCTAAGTCACCCCGATTCCTGTCCAACCGATGGAGCCCATCTTAGTAGGCCAGCCGCCACAATCGCCCGCAGTTCGGCTGCAACCAAAGCTGCAAACCGCCACCGTCCGTCAGTTTCTTGAGCCTGGGTCCGGGTTGTGCCGATCAGCTTCTTGCATCCGTCAAAGGCATCGCCTTGCCCTCCTGAGAGGGACGATACCAACGGGGGTCTCGGATACCAACAAAAATACCAACAGGGGGAGTTCGATACCGGGGGCCCGCCAGGGTATCCGAAATCACGCCATTCTACGATGAACTGCTGAAAAATGCCATTTTATCAATTGCCTGAGAGGGCCATCGCGCAGCCACAGCGGTGAAAAGAAACTGTGGAGAAGAGGGGAATGGTGCCCAGGGGCGGAATCGAACCACCGACACTGCGATTTTCAGTCGCATGCTCTACCAACTGAGCTACCTGGGCACAGCGCTCATCGCGTTGGAGCGGCGCTCTTACCCCACCCCGGACCGGCGATCAACCCACTCCCGCCGAAGTTTTCCCACATCCGTGCGTCAGGCCGCGTCCGGAGACGGCGGTGGATCGTCATCCAGGTCCAGCGGCGGGCCGGGCACGCGGTATTGCCCGGACAGCCAGCGGCCGAGATCGACGTCGGCGCAGCGCGGCGAGCAGAACGGCCGGTTCGCCACGACCGGCGCCCGGCCGCAGATGGGACAACGCGGGGGCGATTTAGCCATTCAGGGCCTCGATTCGCCAGGTTTCGGCGGGAAAGGATGGATCGGAGCGGAGGTTGAAGCCGCGTCCGGCGATCCTGGCAAGATCGGGCAGCGCCACTGGATCGGCCTCCAGCGCCGCCACCACGGCGGGCGCGGCATGCAAGGACAGAAGCGCGCCAGGATCGGTTTGGATGACCCGGGCCACCGCGCGCAGGGCCGCAAGTCCGGATGCCAGCGGCCCCGCCAGCGTCTCATGCAACGGCGCCCGCACCCTGGGCCGGACGATTTCGGCGAGGCCGAGGGCGGTAAAGCCCAGGAAGCGGGGGCGGAGCGGATCGCCGGCGAGCGCGGCGGCGAAGTCCGGGGCAAGCGCCTGGCGCTGTTTCGGTTTCAGCCCCGCAAGGTCGGCCAGGATCGCGCCCGACAGGTTCCGCAGCCGTATCTGGCGCGCCAGTTCCGGCACCACTGCCGTGTTCACCGCCCGATGCCGCCGTTGCGCGCTGTCCCGGCCCGCCAGCGCCCCGCCGCCATCCACGTCGATCGCCACCAGCGCCGGGGTTGGATGAATGGACAGCGCGACGCCGGAGGCGAGGACGATCTCGCGCGCCGCCAGCCCGTCCACTTCCGACTCGATCTCTTCGTCGAAGGCCCGCGCCACGCGCGTCAGGCGGGCTCCCAAATCGGCGCGCAGCGCGGCCGCGAGCGCGGGATCGTCCACGGCGATTGCGGCCAAGGGATAGCGCGCGGCCAGTTCGCGCAGGGGATCGCGGCCGCGGTGGCGCAGGCCCACCGGTCCGTCCTCGACGGGCACGTCCCGCGCGCTCAGCCGCGGCCCTTTGCCGCCCAAAGCGGCGCGCGAAACGCGGACGGTCAGGACGGTGCCCGCCGTCATACCGGTGGCGGTCAGGTCCTTGGCGCCTTCCGAGTCCGGCAGGAATCCCTCGGCGCCGGCCAGCGCGACGAACGCACCGGCCATGGCGGGAACGATCGCGATCACGCGTCCCCGATGGATATCGCCGACACCGTCGGGCGCACCAGGCCGCCACAGCGCATAATCGATCAATCGCCCCTCCGCCACCGCAGCGACCCGGATTTCTCCGGGGCTCCAGGCGGCGAGAATGCGGATCACGGCACCGGCCAGCCGAAACCGCGCAGCATTTGCGCCGTCTCGAACAATGGCAGGCCGACGACGCCGGAGAAACTACCGGACAGAAACCGCACGAAGCTGGCTGCGGTGCCGTCGATGGCGTAACCGCCGGCTTTGCCGTCCCACTCCCCAAGCGCGAGCCAGGCGGTTTTCTGGTCTTCGGTGAGCCGGGAAAAAGCGACAACGCTTTCGGACAACCGCTCCGACCGGCGTCCATCGGGGGCGGTCAGAACGACGGCGGTCAGCACGCGATGGCGGCGCCCGGAGAGGAGATCGATGCAGCGCCGCGCATCCTCCGGCGTTTCCGCCTTCGGCAGGATGCGGCGGCCAAGCGCAACGACGGTGTCGGCGGCGAGGACAAAAGCGCCCGGCACCGGCACCGCATCGGCCTTCGCGCGGGCCATACGTTGGGCGTAGGGGCGCGGCAGCTCGGCTTTGGCCGGGGTCTCGTCGATATCGGGGGCGCTGATATCATTGGGCACGATGCCGATCTGCCGCAGCAGCGCGAGACGGCGCGGGCTGGACGACGCGAGAATCAGAACGCGCGGGGTCATCCGGGCCAGACCAGGAGCATTTTCGGTGTCCAACGAAAAAGGGTTCGGGCCGCCGCGCGCGCGGGCGGGCCGCGATAACCGGCCAATCGCCTGATGCAGCCGGTTACTTGAACCGGAACGTGATGCGGCCCTTGGTCAGATCGTAAGGCGTCATCTCGACATTGACCCGGTCGCCGGCCAGGACGCGAATGCGGTTCTTCCGCATCTTGCCGCTGGTATGCGCCAGAATGGAGTGTTCATTGTCCAGTTTCACGCGAAACATGGCATTCGGCAGCAGCTCCATCACGGTGCCACTGAATTCGATCATATCTTCTTTCGACATCGGACCTCTTGGGCGGTTTTGAACGGCGCGGACCATGGGCGCGGCGGAACCGAAGGTCAAGAAGCGGCGCGGCGTTGAACGCGAGGGGCGCGCCGGGCAGCCGCGCCGATTACCGCCGCCCGAACATCGTCTCGATCTCGGCCTTCGACAGTTTCAGGAAGGTCGGACGCCCATGGCTGCACGTCGCCGCCCGCGGAGTCGCTTCCATTTGGCGCAGCAGCGCGTCCATCTCTGCCCGTGCCAGGCGCCGTCCCGCGCGGATGCTGCCGTGGCAGGCCATGCGCGCGATGACCGCGTCCAGACGGGTATCAAGGCTCACGGTCTCGTCCGCCTCTGCCAGCTCGTCGGCGATATCGCGGATCAGCGGCGCGGGCTCGGGCGCGCCCAGGGCGGCGGGGAGCGCGCGGACCAGGACGGCGCCTGGGCCGAAGGTCTCGATCTCCAGGCCCAGGCGGGCGAGATCGCCGGCGCGGGCCAGCAGCCGCGCGGCATCGGCTTCCGGCAGATCGACGACGGCGGGCAGCAGCAAGGGTTGCGCCGGGGCGCCGCCGTCCAACATGCGGGCGCGGATGGCCTCGTGAACCAGGCGTTCATGCGCGGCGTGCTGATCGACCAGGATCAGCGTGCCATCGGCGGCGACCGCGACGATATAGGTGTCCAGGACCTGCGCGACGGCGGCACCCAGGGGATATTCGGCGGCGGCTTGCGCCTGATCCGCCTGGGGCCAGGGCGGGGACAACACCCGGGCGGCGGGCGCAGCGGCGAAATTCAGCGCGGCGGCGGGACCGCCCGGCATCTGCGCGGGTCCATGGAATGTGCCCTGCGCGGGCCCGTAAGACGGCCGCGTCACCGGCTCCGCCACGCCCTGCGCCCGCCCCGGCGTGAAACCCGGCAACGGCAGCGCCTGAATGCCACCCCGGCGCGGCGCGTTCCAGGCGAGGCGAAGCGATGGCCGGTTCGCCATCGACCCCGCCGGATGCTCCCCCTCCCCGCGCGATCCGCCGCCCGCGAGCACGCGGCCAAGCGCGCCGATCACCAGCGACCGGATCGCGGTGGCATCGCGAAATCGCAGCTCGGTTTTGGCGGGGTGGACGTTCACGTCCAGCTCCTCCGGCGGCATGTCGAGCCAAAGCGCCACAACGGGATGGCGGCCATGGGCGATGACGTCGCGGTAGGCGACGCGGACCGCGGTGCGCAGCACCGGATCGGCGACCGGGCGTCCGTTGACCACCAGGCTCTGCCCGTTGGCGGTCACGCGCGACACGGCGGGGGCGCACAGATAGCCGCTCAGGATCATTTCGCCCGCCACGGTGTCGCGGGTCTCGCGCACCGGCAGCATCGTGCCCGCGGCGTCCGGCCCCAGCAGCGCGGCGACGCGGGCGGCGCGTTCCTGGACCGGCAGATCGAAGACAACGCGGCCCTCGTTTTCGAGGCGAAACGCACAGGCGGGGGCCGACATCGCGAGGCGGCGGACGGCGATTTCGGCGTGCTCGGCCTCGGTGCGCGGGATTTTCAGGAACTTGCGGCGGGCGGGGGTGGCGAAGAACAGGTCGCGCACGACGATGCGCGTGCCGGGCGCGCCAGAGGCCGGGACAACCGGCCCGACGGTGCCGCCTTCGACGGTAATGGCGCTGGCGTGCTCCGCGTCGCGCGGGCGGGAGACGATTTCCAACCGCGCGGCGGCGCCGATCGACGGCAAAGCCTCGCCGCGAAAGCCCAGAGTGGCGATGCGAATCAAATTGTCGTCGGTCAGCTTGGACGTCGCATGACGCAGCACGCAGAGGGCGAGTTCCGCCTCCGTCATGCCGAAGCCGTCGTCGGAGACCTCGATCCGATCGATACCGCCGCCCGCCAGCACCACGGAAATCCGTTTCGCACCCGCGTCGAGGGCGTTTTCCACCAGCTCCTTCACCGCCGCCGCCGGGCGTTCGATCACCTCGCCCGCGGCGATGCGGTTGACGGTGGTCTCCGACAGCAGGCGGATGCGGGAGGCGCCGGGCGAGGACAGGGGCAGGGAGGACATGGTCATGGAGGACACGGGCAGGTTTCGCCGCGCAGCGCCTGAAAGCGGGCGATCGTGTGCGCTGTGGCCGGATCGGCGGCGGGCGCGGCGCCGGGCGTCAGCGCGGGCAGGATGGCGCCCGCGATCTGTTTGCCCAGTTCGACGCCCCATTGATCGAAACTGTCGATGCCCCAGAGCCAGCCCTGCACCGCGACCTTATGTTCGTAAAGCGCGATCAACCGCCCCAGGGAAAACGCGTCGAGGCGGCGGAACATCAGCGTGTTGGAGGGGCGCTCGCCCGCGCAGACCCTATGCGGGGCGATCAGGTCGATCTCCGCCGGGCTGGCGCCGGTCGCCGCCATGTCATGGCGCACCGCCGCTTCCGTCCGTCCCCGCGCCAGCGCCTCCGCCTGGGCGAAGGCATGGGCGGCGAGAATGCGATGCGCGGCGGGACGGTCGTGATCGGGTTGCGCGGCGAGGATGAAATCGACGGGCACGACGCGTGTGCCCTGATGCACCAACTGGATGAAGCTGTGCTGGGCGTTCGTCCCAGGCTCGCCGAACAGCACCGGGCACGTGTCCCAGTCCACGCTCGTCCCGTCGAGGCCGGCATGCTTACCATTCGACTCCATCTCCACCTGCTGCAAATGCGCGGGCAGGCGGCGGAGGCGGTCGTCGTAGGCGAGGACGCAATGGGTGCCGAGGCCGAGGCCGTTGACGTGCCAGATGCCCGTAAGAGCAAGCAGCACCGGCAGGTTTTCGCGGAGCGGCGCGTCGCGGAAATGTTGGTCCATGGCCCAGGCGCCGTCGAGCAAGGCCTGGAAGCGGTCCCAGCCCACGGCGAGGGGGATCGCCAGGCCGACCGGCGACCACAGCGAATACCGCCCGCCGACCCAATCGCGAAAACCAAAGACGCGCGACGGGGCGATGCCGAAAGCTGCGACGGCGGGAAGGTTGGTGGACAGCGCGACGAAGTGGGCGGCGATCGCCGATTCGCCAAGGGCGCCGGCGATCCAGGCGCGGGCGGCGGCGGCGTTGACGGCGGTTTCCTGGGTCGTGAAGGATTTCGACGCGATCAGGACCAAGGTGCGGGCGGGGTCGAGGTCCTTCACGGCTTCCGCGAAGGCGTGGCCATCGACGTTGGACAGGAACACCGCGCGCATTTTCGCGTCGGTGCGCCCGATCGTCAGCGCCTCGGCCACGACCTTGGGACCAAGGTCGGAGCCGCCGATGCCGATGGACAGCACGGTGGTGAAGAACTGCCCGGTGGCGCCGATTTCGCGGCCCGCATGCACGGCGGCGACGAAAGTCTGCATTTTGGTCCGCTCGGCGGTAGCGAGGGCGGCCGCGTCGTCGGTGCCTGTGCCTGTGCCTGTGCCGGTAGCGAGGGTCGCGCGCAGGCCCGAATCGCCGGGGGCACGCAGCGCCATATGCATGGCGGCCCGATGTTCGGTGATGTTCACCGCCTCGCCCGCAAACAGGCGGCGGCGGAAGGAGTCGAGGCCGGCGGTCTCGGCGAGGCCGAACAGCGCGTCAAGCACGGCGCCGTCGATCGCAGACCGGGAGAAATCCAGCGTCAGATCGTCGAGCGTGGCGGTGAATTGCGCGGCGCGGTTCGGATCGGCGGCGAAGAGCGGGGTAATCCGGCGGCCATCGGGGCGCGCGGCCAAGGCGCGGAGACGTGCGAACCCGGCGGCCCGGGCGGCGCCAAAGGACGAGGCCTCGGGCGAGGACGCGGCGGACGCGGCGGCAGAGGAGGAAGTGGCGATGGCGGTCATGCGGGAAAGATAGCGCACGGCGGCGGAAAGGGGAACAAAGCGGGATGTCTAAACGGCGAAAATCGCTGCGCCGGTTGTCTCAGCCGGTGCGCCATGTTTCTGCGAAATCGGGCGGCGACGGCTGTTCCGATCGCGCCCGCCGCAGGGCGTTCGACACGGCGGGTTGGACGCGCAGTCTCTTTACGTCGCAATCGTCCAAGGTTTGTGGCAAATCGAACGCTGGGCGAGGCGGATTGGCGTGATGTGCCGGCCGCTGCGGCGGGACGAGCGTTTTTGCGACCATGCATTCGCCGAATTTTGGCGGAGAAACCACAGGTGCCAGGACAGACCGCGCGTCCGGCCGCATGGTGGCCGAACGGCCGCCGTGTTGCGGCGTCAGCCGCTGGCGGGCATCGCCGCCAGCAATTGCCGCAACCGGGTCGCGCCCGCCGGGCCTTTGATCGCCTCGCGCCAACTGGCTTCGGCGACCCGTTGATGCGCGGCGATCGCCTCGTCGGCGCCGGTGATCATCGCGACTCCGGTATGCGCGTTCGGATGCGAGTCGGGGCGGAAGGGGTTCACACCCAGACTGACCCGGTCGCGCGCGCGCAGGATTTTGAAGGCCGAGGTCGGTTCCGCGCTGGCCAGCAGGCCGAATTGCAGGCCCATCGGTTCGGTTTCCATCAGGGTCGCGATGTTCTCGACCTCGGCGACCGCCACTTCGCGGCAGATGCGCTTGACGCGGTCGGAAATCGCGACGCCGGAGGCGATCCCTTGTTCCAGCAACCGCCGCACTTCGCCGATCGACAGCATGGCGATAATCCCGGGGCGGCGCATGGCGTACATGCGTTTACGCGCGGTCAGGATGTTCAACGCCTGTTCGGCGGTGCTGCGCATCGCGACTCGGTCGGGTCCCGCCTGATCGGCGGCCTCGTCGAAGGCCTCGCCCAGGGCGGCATCGTAGGAATCGGAGGTCGTGAGGTAGCAGATCGGGCCAAATAATTGCAGAATTTGCTCGGCGGTTTCTTCAACCTGGCGGATACGTTCGAAATAACCGATCGGGCGATTATAATATTCGACGCCAATACCCAGCAGCGACAATGGCGAGATTTTCAACAGTTCGGCGAGGCGCTTGATCGTGTCGAGCTTGATCACTTCGCCTTTTTCATAGCGGTACAGCGCCGCCCGCGACACCCCGAGACGGGCCGCGATCTCTTCCGCCCGCAGCCCGGATTCAAGCCGGTAGGCTCGCAATTGCTGCCCAATTTCCGTAAACCGCATCGACATAACGGGCTCCCCAGAGGGCACCGAGCCAGGCCCTTCCCATGGTCTTGTCAGCACCCAGATCGTGAGACCGGTTGGAAATTCCACATCCGCGCGACGTTCGCGGGGCTGGCGGTATTTCCTGGCCCGAATCTCATAATCGACGCCATGAGACAACGTATCCTTCTTGCTACGGATATTCAACCCCTATTCACGCCATGCGACTCGTCCAGACTCCGAGGCTTGCCGTGCCGGGCGCGGCGCCCCGTCCAAGGAACACGGCCAGGCGCTGCCGGCACGGGACGATGGCCGCGCCGGCCGAACCCTGCCGACGCACCCGCAGACGACTATATGGGTGGCCCTACCTGCCCGCATGTATCTTTTGGTTGGCCCTGCGCGCCCGCGTGTATCTTGTGGATGGCCCTACGCGCCCGCGCGGATCTTGTGGTTGGCAAGTCCCTCGATCGCCAGGATCAGCGCCGAGTGATCCATCTCCCCGGCGCCATGCGCCATGCACGATGAGAGCATCTGCTGCGCGACGGCGGTATTGGGCAGGCTGACGCCGAGTTCCTTCGCCGCGCCCAAAGCGAGGTTCAGGTCCTTTTGGTGCAACCGGATGCGGAATCCCGGCGCGAAGGTTCCGTTCAGCATCCGCTCGGCGTGGACCTCCAGGATGCGCGACGACGCGAAGCCGCCCATCAGCGCCTGGCGCACCTTCGCCGGATCGGCGCCGGCCTTGGAGGCGAAGACGAGTGCCTCCGACACCGCCTGGATATTCAGGGCGACGATGATCTGGTTGGCGACCTTGCAGGTTTGACCGGCGCCGATGCCACCGACATGGGTGATGTTCTTGCCCATCAGATCGAACAGCGGTTTGGCCCGCGCGAAGCCCGCATCCGTCGCGCCAACCATGATGGTCAGGCTGGCAGCCTTGGCGCCGACCTCGCCGCCGGACACCGGTGCATCGACATAATCGCAGCCCAGAGCGGCGATTTTGGCGGCGAAGTCCTTGGTCTCGATGGGGCTGATGGAGGACATGTCGATGACCAGCGTGCCGGGCTTCAGCCCAGAGGCCACGCCGTTGGCGCCAAACAGCACGCCTGCGACGTCGGGCGTGTCCGGCACCATCAATATGACAACTTCGGATTGCGCGGCGACGGTTTTCGCGTCGGCCACGATTTCGGCCGCGGCGCGAATATCCGCGGTCAGACTGGCGCGTTCCGGCACGATCAGCACGTGCCCGCCGTTTTTCAGGTTCAGCGCCATCGGGCGCCCCATGATACCCAGGCCGATAAATCCGATTTTCATGTGTTGTCTCCCGTTTCCCGGTTGAGTCTGGACGAGGCGGCGGCGGTTGAACAGGCGGGCTTGCGGACGACCAGCGTGGTCCAGGGCGCCAGATGGATCATACGTTCCAGAGTCAGCCCCTGGCGCCGGTGCGCCGCCAGCACGTCGCGAGCCTGGGTTTTCAGCAGCCCAGAAAGGATTGCCGTGCCGCCCGGCGCCAGATGCAGCGCGAGGTCGCGGGCCATGGCGCGCAACGGCCGCGCCAGAATATTGCCGAACACCAGATCGTACGGCGCGGATTGCCGCACCGCAGCGGCTCGCCACCCGTCTGCCAGCACGGAACGGACGCGTTTATGGACCCGGTTCAGCCGCGCGTTTTCCCGCGTCACCCGGATCGACCAGGGCTCAATATCCGTCGCCAGCACGTTGCGCCGCAGCACCTTCGCCGCCGCCATCGCCAGAATGCCCGACCCGGTGCCCAGATCGAGAATCCGCCGGGGACTCCGCCGCGCCGCCAGCGCTTCGAAGGCAATCAGGCAGCCGCGGGTGGAATTATGCTCGCCGGAACCGAAGGCCACGCCTGCGTCCAGGATCAACGGTACCCGGCCCGCCGGGGCGGCGCCGGTCAGATGGGTGCCACGGATCGCGAAGGTCCGGCCAACCAGTTGTTCGGGGAAGGCGGCGCGGGTGCGTTCCAGCCAGCCATCGGCCTGGATCGGGGCGATCGTGGGGTCCACCGCGACACCAGTCACCAGGGCGGCGAGCGCCAGGGACGCAATCAGTTCGTTTTGTTTCTCGCCCGCCGCGCGCACGCCCTCGATCCGCCAGATGCCGGTGGCGTGGTCTCGGAAAAAATCTACCGTTTCGCACACGCCGGCGAGCGCGGCTTCGTAGGCTTCCAATGCGTCCTCCGGGACGGTGACAGAGACGCATTCGAGTTTTCTGGGTTGACGATTCATGCCTGAGTGTTTCCGGAAAAGCGTGACATACGAATATTCAATGCCGGCGGTGCGAACGATTTATACCAAATGACGGCACCTTTGACCGTCACACCGGCGGACGTAGCACGTCATGGTGCACGTAGGCGCGCCATCCACGACTTTGTATCATCGCGAAAGTCGTGGATGGCCGGCCTCCGCCGACCATGACGGTTGTGGCCGCCGGAGAGTCAATGGTTAGG
>JAYWAX010000492.1:0-10628 GCA_043782125.1 Acetobacteraceae bacterium
TCACGATCCTGCGTGCGGGCAAGACGCCCGCCGGCAAAGAAGTCCGCGCCCATATCCGCCGGCTGGTCCGCCGCATCCGGCTGCATTGGCCAGACACCATCGTCACAATACGGGGCGACAGCCATTATGGCCGGAAGGAAGCGATGGACTGGTGCGATGACAACAACGTAAAATTCATCTTCGGCCTGGGCCCCAACAAAACTCTGGCCAAACAGGTCTTCGCCAAACTCGACAGTGTCAACGTCCGGCGCGCGATTGGACAGTTGGACAAGGTGCGCGGTTTCGCCTCGACACGTTACGGCGCGAAATCCTGGTCCCGCCCCCGCCGGGTTCTGGCCCGGATCGAGGCAACGAAAGGTAAAGGCACCGATGTACGGTATATAGTCACCAATCTGACCAAGGGCACGGCCAAACAGCTATACGAAAACCTTTATTGCGCGCGAGGTCAGGCGGAAAATCTGATCAAGCGGCACAAAAGCCAACTGGCATCGGATCGGACCAGTTGCCGCTCGCCACTCGCGAACCAGATGAGGTTGATCTTGCATACCGCCGCTTATTGGCTGATGCGGACCATCCGCGATGCCATCCCAAAGTCAGAACCCCTGGCCAGCGGCGAGTTTTCCACCATCCGGCTGCGTTTGCTGAAGATCGCGGTGCGGGTCCGCGAGACCGGAAGCCGGGTCAAACTGGCGTTCGCCGCAAATTGCCCGAACGCTGAACTGTTTCGCGGCCTGGTTTGCCGGTTGATCCTGCGTCCGACGTGAGCGGCGGGGCGTGTGCCCCTGACGAGCGGCTTTCGATCAACCCCAGGCGCCTGACAGATATGGTCTGAAACGCGGTTCAGCCAGCAGGGGAAACGTGCGGCCGGTATTGTGCATATTATATGATATATGAGTTCATCTGGCGATTGAGGTAAAGGCGGTGAATAAGATGGGCTAACGGGTGGAGGTGCCGGTGACAAACCGGCCGCCGATCGCTGGGAATCATGAAAGTTGACTTAAATCCAATAAGGTGAGAGGTTTCTCCGTTGGTGAAAGGAAACGGCGAATGCGTACAATCATGCTGATCGGTTTCTGCCTGATGCTAACGACTGCGGCCAGCGCGCAAACTAACTGTCGGACTTTCGGCAATCTAACACATTGCGATGGCCCCAATGGTTACACTTCGGATTCCCGGCGTGACGGCGATCTGACGCAAACCCGTGAGAATGGACCGAATGGGCAGCAGCGCATCAGTAACTGTCGGACATTCGGAAATCAGACTCGTTGTGATTAAGCCCCAGCGTGCTATCGAAAGTTATCCCAGAAAGCCTGATCGTGTGACGCGTCCATGACATCCTGACATGCGTGTGGTGTGGACGCCGCCGCCTTGGGCGGCTCCGACACGCGCGCGGTCAGTATCATGCCAAACTGCGAGCAATGGGAACCAGTTCGCACTCTCATCCGAATACCGGTTGCGCTGGCTCGGTTCGCGCATCCGGAGGACGATGGGCTTCCGATTTCTGTGCATGTCCGGGGCCGCGGCAGTTACCCGATAGTCCGGGTTTCCGGTTCTTCTCGCGATGGCTCTTCCGGGTCGCGACTGCGGGGACCGCAGGGTGGAGGGTGGTGTAGGGTTTCCGGGTAATCCCTGTGCGCGTACGTCCGCGCGCGTATGGGCGATACCGGGAAACCCTCAACTACCCTTCCACCCTGGGCGTGATTGACTGGCACCTTCATCCCGATGCCGCGCACCGCCTGTTTGCCCGTTGTCGTCACGTATTTGATGCCCGATGTCTTCTCCAATGCGTGCTTGGTCATCGGGCGTGTCGTTGCGGCTCCCGATGACCCGACCGAGAAAGGCGGGGGACGGCGATCGCGAAAACCGCCGTCCTTTTTCCCGCCCGGGCTTACGCCGCCGGACGATGCGCCCGCAGAAACGACTTCACCTGGCGCACCGTCACCGGGATCATTTCCTTCGGGTCTTTCCAGGGGTAGGCACTGACCTCCGATTTCGGGGCCAGGCGCACCGACTCCATCGCCACCGCCAGCGGATGCGCGGGGACGTCGTCCGGCAGCACCAGGACGGGTGTCTGGCAGGCGCGGACGAAATCCCGAGACACTGTGAACACGAAATCGGGGTTGGCGCGGTACATTTTCGTCAGGAACGCGTCCACCATATCCATCGATATTTCCGGGAAGCGCGCACACAGACCGGGCGCCCAGCCCTTCATGTTATTGGCGTGGAACTGGTCCGGCATTTCCGGCCGGAAGCCACTGGGTTGGGCGAGCACCGCAGCCGGGATGCGATCGGCCGCGCGGCGCAACAGGTTCCAGATGAAAGGACCACCGATGCAGAACCCCATCACCAGGAAGTTCTTGATGCCCAGATGGTCCATCAGCCCGATGTGATCGTCGGTGTAAGCATCCCAGGGCCGGTCGATTTCAAGCGGCCCGGTGGATTGCCCGCCATTGGCGTTCCGAAGATCCAGCGTGATGCAGCGATATTCGCCCTTGAATTCTTCCATGGAATTGAACGGTGCGCTGGTTGTGTGGAACGCCACGGTCGAATTCAGGCCGCCACCGGGAATGATCAGCAGCGGGTAGCCGGAGCCGGCCTCTTCGTAATGAATGCGGACGTTTCCTTTTTCGTAGAATGGCATTTTGTTTTCTCCTCGATTTACGACGATTGAAGCGGGATCGGATCAGCCTCGCGCGGGCCAGACTGGTTGGTGAAACCCCAGGGGAACGGACGGGCGAGCCCAAAAGGCGGGGGTTTCCGACAATTGGACCACGGGTTTCAGGTGTTTCAGTTTTCCAGATGGGGTTTCCGACGTCATCGACCAGCTTTCCAGCTCGGCGGGCGTGAATTCTTCCGGTGCGGCGCGTGCCGCGTCCCCGGAAACCTCGCCCAGATCGACGATCCATTTTCCGACCTGTGCGAGCGAAATCCGCACCATCCAGCTTCCGCCTTCGGTCGCGCGCCGGCGCAGCGCTTCCATCGCGCCGAACGCCATCAGATAGCCCGTGCAATAATCGATCGCGGAGACCGGATAGAATTGCGGGCCCGGGGATTTCGAGGGTACCACTTCCACCTGGCGTTGCGTGATTCCGCTGACCGTTTGCACGACCGTATCGAAGCCACGGCGCGAAGCCCATGGACCAGCATGAGAGAACGCGCAAAGCGAGACATAAACAAGACCCGGCCGAATCGCGGCGAGTTCTTCGGGCGACAGACCGCGCCCGCCAAGCGTGCCCGGACGATACCCTTGCGAAAAGACATCCGCGTCTTTCGCGAGGCCATGCAATGTCGCGATATCCTCCGCCTTGCGCAGATCGAGCTGCGCCGACAGTTTGCCGTGCCCGGTGTCCCATTCCTGGTAGCCAAGGTTCGGCAGATGCGCGCCCGTGATTTTCATCACGTCGGCACCGTGTTCGGCCAAGGTCCGCGCACAGGTCGGTCCCGCGAGCACCCGCGTCAGATCAAGGACCCGCACCCCCGACAACGGACGGTTTCCCGCTGGCAGCGGCTCTGGCGCGCTGTCTCCGATTTTGACGATTTCCAACAGCGGCAGCGACGCGATCGCCGCGGCCTGCGGATGTTGGGTCCATTCCGCATGCGATCTGACCATGCCGCCCGCGCCTTTGGCGGCGATAATCGCTTCTTCCAGGTCGGCGGCGTTCCAGGTCAGCACGGCCTTCGCGACCGCCGCCTTGTCTTCCGCCACGCCCAACACGCCCAGGGCGGCGGCGCGATGATTGGGGAAATTGGCGTGGACGTAGCTCCAGCGGCCATCTTTCGTGGGATAGACGCCCATGATCGAATTGCGCGCGTGGGACACGGTGCCGTCGCCGAGTTTCATATAATGGCCGCTGCGCAACGACGCGGTGGCGTGGCGGACATCGACGCCGATGGATTGTTTCTTCCCGGAGCGGAGTTCCCACAGATCGGCGGCGGCGATACCGGCGGCGCCCAGAGTGGCGGCGCCGGCGACACCGACGCGGAAGGGTGTGGGAAGGATGGGATCGGTCGCGCCGGAAAAATTCACTTCCGCGGCGCGATCCGCAGAGATGCCCGCAGCGGGCAATATGGAACGAAGGGCGTCTTGCGTCATATCTCGATATCCTCAGCCTTGTTTCGCTTGCATCGCGTTGCGGAGATAATTCGCCCCTGCGGCGATCGCGCGGCGTCCGGCTGCGAGTTTCGGATGGAACAGGTGCCAGACATGCACCATGTCGGGCCACACTTCCATCGTTACCGGCACGTTCGCCGCCCCGGCAGCGCCAGACAGCCGGATCGCGTCGTCCAGCAGGGTTTCCGCCGCGCCCACCTGAATGAACAGGGGCGCGATCCCGCGCAGATCGGCATAAAGCGGTGCTGCCAAGGGCGCGCGCGGGTTGGCCCCGTTCAAATACAGCGCCGACATCTCCAGAAGCGGGTCTTTTTGCACGATCGGGTCTTCTCCGGCCTTGGACATCATGCTGCCGCCGATCCCCTCCAGATCGACCCAGGGCGAAATGCACCAGCCGCAGGACGGTTGCTCCAGACCGGCGTCGCGGATCGCGACCAGCGCCGCCACGACCAGCCCGCCGCCCGCGCTATCGCCCGCGATGGCGATATGTTTTGGCGAGATGCCCTGTGCCAGTAGATAGCGGTAGCCCGCGACCGCGTCTTCGACCGGTGCTGGAAAGGGTTGCTCCGGCGACAGGCGATAATGCAGTGCCAGTGTCCGTCCGCCTGTATCGCGCGCGATTTCCGAGGCGACGTGGCGATGACTGTCCAGCGATCCGATCACGTAACCGCCGCCGTGCAAATACAGCACCGCGCGGCTGGAATCCGCGCCCGGCGCGCTGGTCCATTCGGCGGGAACGCCGTTGGCAGACACGGCCTCGACCGCGATATCTCCTGCGGTTGGAAACACTTTCGCGAAGGCATCGAATCCCGCGCGCCGGTCGGCGATCGCGGACGGCTTTGGCCTTTGCGCCAGCAATTCCCGCAGCGCCACGATTTCTGGATCGGCCATGGTTTTTCCCCCTCGATGAAACACGCGCCGCGACAATAGCGCCCGGACGCGGAACCCGCTACCATCCCGCCAGGACGAACGGTCCCCGGCTTATACGACCCAACAAAACACGCAGGAGGACGGCCATGAACGCGCCTGTCGACATCGACCTCAGAACGCTTGCGAATACCGTACCGATCGAAGACTTCGACCCCAGCAACCCGCGTATTTTTTCCGAAGACGTCTGGCAGCCCTGGTTCGAACGCCATCGGCGCGAAGCCCCGATCCATTACGTCAAGGACAGCCCCTATGGCCCGTACTGGTCGGTCGCCAAGTATAAGGACATCGTCCAGGTCGAGGTGAACCACAAAGTGTTCTCCTCCGCAGACGAGGTCGGCGGCATCATGATCAACGATGCGCCCAAAGGGATGGAGCGTACCAGCTTCATCCGCATGGACCCGCCGGATCACGACCAGCAACGGCGCGAGGTCAGTTCTACCGTCAATCCGATCACCCTGGCGCAAATGGAAGGGCTGATCCGCACACGCACCAACATGGTGCTGGACAAATTGCCGCGCAACGAAACGTTTAACTGGGTCGAACACGTCTCGGTCGAACTGACATCGATGATGCTGGCGACGCTGTTCGATTATCCTATCGAGGACAAAGCGCAGTTGATCCGCTGGTCCGATATGTTCATTGCCGATATCAACGCCCCCGATTGCCCGGTCAAGTCGGAGGAAGAACGCTTCGCGAAGCAGATGGAATTCGCGGAGCACATGAACGACTACTGGATCGACCGCGCGAAAAAACCGAAAAGCTTCGACGTAATCTCTATCCTTGCGCATGGCGAGGCGACGAAGAACATGACCCTGCGGGAGAAAATGGGCGTTCTTATCTTATTCCTGGTCGGCGGCAATGACACGACGCGCAATTCGATGACGGGCGGAATGTGGGGACTCGCGCAATTCCCGGATCAGTTCAAGAAACTGCGTGAAAATCCGGACCTGACCACCAGCATGATCCCGGAAATCGTCCGCTGGCAAACACCGGTCATCCACATGCGCCGCACCGCGATGGCGGATTTCGATCTGCGCGGGCACCAGATCAAATCCGGCGAAAAGGTCGTCATCTGGTATATTTCGGGCAACCGGGACGAAGACCAGATCGAAAACGCCAACCAGTTTATCGTCGATCGCGTCCGTCCGCGCGAACACATGTCGTTCGGTTTCGGCATCCATCGTTGCCTTGGCAATCGCCTGGCCGAGATGCAACTTAAAATCCTGTGGGACGAAGTCTTGCGCCGCGACCTCAAGATCGAGGTGCTCGACAAGCCGGTTTACGCTTACTCGAACTTTCTGCACGCGATCCGGAGCCTTTCGGTTCGTATCGCCGCCTGAGCGTGGACCGGGCGTTCGCCGAAGGGGCGGACGCCCGGTTGCGCGTGCTGCTTCTGACGTCGATCCCCTATGCGCCGCGGGAAAGTCTGGCGGCGCGCGGCGAACACCCGAGACCCATGGTGGCAGCGGAACTGCGTCGCGATCATGGGATCGATGTCGATGTCCGCGACCCCGGCGCGGACTGGAAAAATCCGTTTCGAAATAAGCACCCGTTCTTCCGCGGCCTCGATCCGGTGCGCGCCCTGCGAGTTATGGCCGCGCGGCGACACTACGATCTGGTGGTATCCGGCAACGATGGTGCCGCAGTAAGTCTGGTCGCGCTACGAAAAATATTCAGGTTCCGCACACCGATCGTTGTCTGGGACCTTTCGCCCGCCACACGATGGCGCATCCGGGCGGCGGCGCAGAATTGGACCATTCCGCGGCTGGATGGTGTCATCGCCGTTAACGACATCCAGCAACCCTATATCGCGGAACGATGGGGAAAACATGTTCCGGTCGTCACGGTTCATCATTGGGTCGATACGGATTTTTACTGCCCGGTGCTATCGGCAGTGCCCGGACCAATCCTCGCCATCGGCGACGATGGCGGGCGCGATTATCCGACCTTTCTGCGCGCGTTGGCGGGGCTGGAAACGCCCACGATCATCCGCACCGGATTGCCTTTGGAACTGACCAACCAGCATAAAAACGTCGCATTGGCGCGGCAACGCCTCAGCGCCGTCGCATTACGCGACTTATACGCGGCCAGCCGTTTTGTCGTCGTGCCACTTCAGCCGGACACCCGCAACGCGAGCGGCAACAGCGCCCTGCTGGAGGCCGCCGCCATGGGCAAGCCCGTCATCGCGAGCGACTCCGACGGCGTCCGTGGTTTTGTTCGACACGAGGAAACCGGCCTCGTCGTCCCCCCGCGAGACCCGGCCGCCCTGCGCGCCGCGATCGACCGGCTTCTGGCCGATCCCGCCGCCTGTGCCCGTATGGGTCGAAATGCACGCGATTTGGTGGAGCGCACCGCGTCGCCCGCCGTCTTCGCCGCCCGCCTCGCCGCCGCTTTCCGTCAATTGGCGCGCTGACCGCTCAGCCCGGTTCGGCAATGGGGAAGGGGGCCGCCAACTCGATCGCCCGCGCCGCCCGCAGCACCAGATCGTCGCGGAACTGTGCCGCAGCGATCTGCACCGAATTGGGCAACCCGTCCCCACGCAACCCCATGGGGACCGCGATCGCGGGCTGGCGGCTGAGGTTGAACAAATACGTCCAGGGCGCCCATGCCGTGTTCAAAGATCGGATCGGATCGGCCGTCGGCGCGTCCGCC
This sequence comes from Acetobacteraceae bacterium, assembly GCA_043782125.1. Taxonomy (GTDB): domain Bacteria; phylum Pseudomonadota; class Alphaproteobacteria; order Acetobacterales; family Acetobacteraceae; genus Rhodopila. The sequence goes on from JAYWAX010000492.1 coordinate 7,694, forward strand.
AGCGGCGGTCCCCTGGGCACCACCGGACACAGCAATAAATCGTAAGTTTGGTGCAACTGCCCCATGATATGGCCGACCTGAGCGCGTAACGATTCCGCGTCCATGAACTCCACAGCCGACATGCCGCCAAGCGCGGCCGCGACCTCGTGAATGCCGGGATCGAGCAAGCCCGCGAGTTGCTTGGGAGTCGCCGCGACCAGCCGCGACAGCGCCGCGCCCCAGACGCGGGAAAAGACCGTGCTGGCGTCCGGAAGATCGACGATCGCATCCTCCACATGCGCGCCGGCAGCGGTCAAATATTCGGCAGCCCGTGTCACCGCGTCCCGGCCGTCGGCATCCACTGGCGCGTCGAAGCCGGGCCGGCGCAGGATGCCGACCGTCAGGCCCGCCACCCCGTCCTCGATCCCGTCGCGCCAGTCGCGGCCATCGTTCGGGAGACAAAACGGATCCCGCGCATCGTATTGCGCCATGACTGAGAACATTAGCGCCGCGTCTCGCACGGTCCGCGTCATCGGTCCAGCGCAGGCGACCGATGCGAAGGCGCTGGCCGGCCATTGCGGAATGCGTCCGTAGGTCGGTTTCAACCCGACCAGCCCGCACCAGGCCGCCGGGATGCGCACCGATCCGCCCGCGTCGGTGCCAATATGCAATGGTCCGAACCCGGCGGCCCCCCCCGCGCCCGCGCCCGACGAAGACCCGCCGGTGGAAAAATCGTTGTGCCATGGATTGCGCGTAATGCCGTTCAACGGACAATCGCCGGGCGACTTCCACCCGAACTCCGTCGTCGTGGTCTTGCCCAACACGACCGCTCCCGCGGCCCGCAGACTGGCGACCATCGGGGCATCGTCGGTCACGGGCGAGGTGGGCGTTGTCCGGCTGCCCCGCCGCGTTGGAAATCCCGCGACATCGACAAGGTCCTTCACCGTGACCGGCACACCGTCCAGCGGTCCGATCGGCCGTCCGGCGCGCCAGCGCATCGCGCTTGCCCCCGCCGCTTCCAGCGCCTTCGGGTTCATCGCCACGAAGGCGTTCAGCGCGGGGTTCAGGCGCGCGACGCGTTCCGTCACCGCCTGCAAGACATCGACCGGGGTCAGACGGCGGCGGGCGAAGGCGGCCAGCATCGCCTCGGCGGACAGGCGCGCAATGTCGGTATCGGACATGAGGGGCACTTTCCCTTTGGGGTGTTTCGCGGGCACGATGGCCAACGGAAACGGCGAAGGGAACCCCTCTCATGACCAACAAGCATCCGGACGGCGAACCCTGGCAGTGGCCGGAAGCAACCTGGCGCAAAATCGTCGGCCGCGCCCGCGCCGGGCGATCGATGAAGCCGTCTCATTGGCCCGGCGGCGCGCGCTGCGCCGTGGCGCTGAGTTTCGACTCCGATCATGAAACGACACCGTTGCGAGATGGCGACGAAAGTCCGATGCGCATCAGCCAGGGCCAGTATGGCGGCCGCCGCGCCGTCCCCCGCATTCGCGCGTTGATGGAGCGTGAATCGATCCCCGTCAGCTTCTATTACCCCGCCGTCGCCGCGCTGCTGCACCCCGAGGAAGTCCGGGCTTTGGCGGATGACGGTCACGAAATCGGCATCCATTCCTGGATTCATGAGGCCAACACCACGTTGCCGCCCGGCGCCGAACGCGATCTGACCCTTCGCGCCCGCGACGTGCTGGCAAAACTCTCGGGGCGCGATCCTGTTGGCATTCGCACCGCGAGCTGGGATTTTTCCGTCGATACGCTGGACATCATCAAGGAAATGGGGCTGCTGTACGACAGTTCCTTGATGGCGGACGACGATCCTTACGAACTGCTGGACCAGGATGTCCCCACCGGGATTATCGAGCTACCGCCTGAATGGATCCGCGACGACGCGGTCTATTACAATTTTGTCCGGTTTTCCGGGCTGCGCCCGTACACCCCACCCTCCGCGGTGGAAGAAATTTTCAAGGCGGAATTCGATGGTGCCTGGGACGAAAGCGGGCTTTTTCTCCTGACCATGCATCCACACATCACCGGGCACCGATCCCGTATGCCGGTGCTGGAACGGTTGATCCGGCACATGAAAGCCAAGGGCGGATGCTGGTTCGCGACGCATGCGCAGGTCGCGGCCTGGTGCCGGGATCATTCCTGAACGACCGAGAGGAACAACACATGGAAACGAAACCGGAAGACGCCGGCCTGTCCACCCAGCGCCTCGCACGCGTCGACGATTGGGCGAAACGCCTTGTGGACGACGGCAAACTCGCGGGGATCGTCACGGTGGTTCTGCGCCGCGGTAAAGTCGCGCATTTTCACACGTGCGGCCTGGCCGATATCGCCCGCGGAAAGCCGATGACGCCAGATACGATTTTTCGTTTTTATTCCATGACCAAGCCGTTGACCTCGGTCGCGATCATGATGCTGTACGAGGAAGGCCGCTTCCAACTGGACGACCCGATTACCCGGTTCCTTCCCTGCTTCGCCAATATGCGCGTTTACGCCGGCGGCGCCCGTGGCAAAATGGAAACCGTTCCGGCCGAGCGCGACATCACGTTCCGCGATTTGCTTACGCATACCTCGGGCCTGACCTACGGTTTCATGGAATCCACGCCGGTCGATGCCGCGTATCGCGAACGCGGGGTGGACTTCGTCGGCTCCAACCTTTCGCTGGCACAGGTGGTGGAAATTGCGGCGGACATTCCCCTGATCGCGCAACCCGGCGCCGTGTGGAATTATAGTATCGCCACCGACATTCTGGGACATTTGGTGGCCGTCGTGTCCGGCATGCCGTTCGACGAATTTCTCCGCACGCGTGTCACCGGCCCGCTTGGCATGGTGGACACGGAGTTCCACGTCCCCGCTGCGAAGCTGCCTCGCCTGGCCGCGAATTACGCCCGCGGCCCCGACGGCGCGTTGATGCAGATCGACGATCCGGAAAAGAGCCTTTTCGCCAATC